>JAOUIM010000104.1 GCA_029884035.1 Aquincola sp.
GCGCATCCACGCGATCAACGAGCGCAACCTCGACCGCGTGTGCAACAACGAAGCGGCGATCAAGCCGCCCGCGTCGGCGCAGAACGGGACGACGGACGTCTCGGCGATCTGCCCGGTGGGCACCACCCTGGCGGGACAGACGGTCACCGTTCCGGAACTGACGCCCGCCGCGCACCCCTACTTCGGCCAGTTCGGCCGCGCCGACTGGATGGGCGCGCGCACGACGCTGCAGCGCTGGTTCGCCGACCCGGTGGTCAACACCGAGGGCGTGGACCGCGGGCTGGGCATCATCTTCACGCACGACCACTACGGTCCGTCGACGCACCAGCAGATCGGCCTGTACGCCACCGTGCTGACCGAGCCCGCGGGCTCGACCTGGGTGCACAACGAGACCGGCACTCAGCTTGGCGCCGGCCCGGGCGGCACCGGCGGTCGCATGGACGGTGGCCCGACTTCGTGGCAGGCGGCGATCCTGACGCCGACGGCGGCGCCGGCGGGAGTCACGGTCCAGTCAGAGACGCTCGGGGCCTACCGCGAGTTCTACTTCGAGTTCAGCGACTTCCAGCACGCCTATGAGGCGAACTTCTACGTCGGCGCCGACCAGTTCGGCGTGCCGATCGAGCCGGTTGGCACGTTCCCGGATGCCGGCATCGGCGAACCCGGGCCGAACCCGCGCATCAACCGCACCAATGGCGTGCCGCTGGGCGAGGCGTTCCGCGTCGCGATCAACCCGCCGGCGCGCCAGCAAGCCGTGCCGCTGTATCCGAACCTGGTGCAGGAGGTCATCGGCGGCGTGATCCCGGGCTGCCCGGCGCGTCCGTGCCCGCAGGCGATCAGCGTCGAGGACCCCGGCATGCTGGTGGTCAACTATCGCAACGAACCGGTTGGGCTGCGCGTGTTCGATCCCAAGAAGCTCGGACCCGACGGCAAGCTGGGCATGCAGGCGGGCGGTTTGAACACCGTGGGCGTCACGGTCGATCCGATCGCCGGCGACCTCGCGTTCGCGCTCGCCTCGCAATTGAAGGACAAGAACGGCGTGGTGACGCCGATCACGCGAGCGATCCCGGAACTGAACATGACTGAGCAGCAGTTGGTCGCCGCGGGCAAGTTCCCCCCGCAGTGGAAACCCTTGAACGCGCCCACGGCCACGATCGGCGGCGATCCGTTCACGCCGATGATGCGCGCCTACAACGGCGACACCATCCGCATGAAGATGCAGGCGGGCGCGCACGAGGAGGAGCACAACGCGAGCATCCTCGGGCTGAAGTGGCTGCAGGCGGGCTCCGGCCACGGCAAGGCGCCCAACTCGGGCTGGCGCAATTCGCAGGCGGCAGGCATCTCCGAGCAGTTCACGCTGTCGATCCCGATGCTGCAGCCGACGCAGACGGTCAAGGGCGACCGCGACTACGTCTACAACATCGACAACTCCACCGACGGCTGGTGGAGCGGCACCTGGGGCCTGCTGCGCACCTACGACGCGCTGCGCGCGCAGAACGACCTCGTCGTGCTGCCCAACAACACGAATCCGACCCCGTCGCGAGTGGCCAACCGGACCGACTTCAACGGCGTCTGCCCGAAGACGGCACCGACCCACGCGATCTCGGTGATCGCGATCCTGGCCAATGACCTGCTGCCCAAGCCTGCCGGCGTGACGATCGTGCCGCCGGCCGTGGCCAACCAGCATGTCGGCGGCGCACTCAATGCCAACGGCGGCACGCTGGTCTACAACCCGCGCACGACCACCGTGGGCGGACAGACCGTCCAGACCGAGGAAGGCCCGGTGACCCTGCCGACGCACGCCGGCCCGCTGCATGATCCGACAGCGATCCTCTACGTCGACATGGTCGATGTCGAGCCCGACCCGGCCAAGGGCGGGAAGGTCGGGAAAGGCGCCTGCAAGGACAGCAATGGCTCACCGGGCGTTGCCAACGCCAACTGCCCGATCCGGCTGAAGGCCGGCCGCAAGGTCGAGCCGCTCATCGTGCGTACCAACGCAGGCAACTGCGTCAACCTGACGCTGTTCAACCGCCTGCCCGCGCTCGCACCCGACCTGCCGGGGCTCGGCACGTTGCTGGGCCTGGTCAAGCGCGACCGCGACGACCCGCAGGGCTCGGTGCCGTTCGACAACAACCTGATCCGTCCGTCGAGCCACGTGGGCATCGTCCCGCAGCTCGTTGCCGTGGACGTGCAGAGCTTCCTCGGCATCAACGCCGGCACGAACGTCACCCAGACGGTGCCGCCGGTGGATGCCACCGGCAAGAGCGGCAAGGGCACCTACACCTGGTACGCGGGCGACCTCGACAAGACGCCGGTGCCCGGCACCAACTCCGTCAACGTCGTGGCCACGCCGGTCGAGTTCGGCGGCTTCGGCCTGAGCCCGGCGGACCGGGTCAAGCAGGGGCAGAAGTCGCTGGTCGGCGGCATGTCGGTCGCGCCGCAGGATCGGAACATCGTCGTCGACCCGACGACCCGGGCCCAGGCCAGTCTCCAAAAGGACGGGCAGCCGGACATCCGCGACTTCATGCTCGTCATGACCAAGCACGTCAGCCAGCGCTATGCGGACGGCGCGTCGGTCGAGCACATGAATGGCGAGGCCGTCGGCATTCCGGAAGATCCGCAGGAAACCAGCACGATGGCGCTGAACTACGGCATCGAGCCGCTGTGGTTCCGGCTCGGGCTCGTGCCGCACGCGCCGTTCGGCGGCGCGGGCTGCGGCGCCGGCTGCTACGGCGGTGCCGACAATGTCGAGAAGGCCTACAGCAACGACCTCGTCGGCGGCAGCGACCCGGCCACGCCGGTGTTCCTGGCCAAACCGGGCGCCGAAGTGCGGCTGCACAGTGCAGTGCCGCACGGCACGTCGCGCGGCACGACCTGGATCGTCCACGGCCACGTGTGGCAGCGCGATCCGTACGTGTGCAACGGCGAGGCGCGCAACAGCCTGACCGGCGCCTGCAACATGACCGGCGTCGGCTCGCGCTCGATCGGCGACAACCCGATCGGATTCGCCCAGGGCGCCCAGGAGAGCATCACGCCGCTGTCGCACTTCACGTTCCGCTTCCCGAGCGCGGGCGGCGGCAACGGTGTGAAGGGTGATTACCTGTTCCGCGACGTCGGCTCGTTCGGCAACGCGAGCGGCCTGTGGGGCATCCTCAGGGTCGATCCGCAGGCGCCGCGATGAAGGGGGTGTGTCGTCGCTGACGGGGTGACCCTGCTCGAGGGTGCGGCGAAGGCTGCACCCTCGTTCGCGTGTCTGGGATTCGGCACCCGGGGTCCTCCGGGTGCCTCGCATTGACAGGAGAGCCAAGTGGCCTGGTTGCAAAGATGTGCGTCGCTGGCGCTTGTGCTCGCATCGCTGGGCGTCATGGCGGCCAGCGGCGCGGACGAGTCCAGGCGCTATGTGAAGGGCGGTCTGGTCGTCGAGTTCTCGGCATCGAAGGTCGAGCATGGCTCGGCCGCGCCGGACAAGGGTCTCGCCGAGGACGAGCTGGCCGAACTGCGGTTCCGGATCTCCGAAGAAGCCACCGGCAAGCCGGTGCGCGGCCTGTCGCCCGGCGCCTGGCTCGACATGGGCGAGATCATCCAGGGCGCACCGGGCGCCGAACAGAAGTCGTGCAAGGACAAGATCGCGCTGTACCTGCGGGGCATCGTCGGCATGCGCCCGATGGTCGACCTGAACAGCTACTTCGTCGTGGTGCTCAACCAGGAGCCGTCGCTGTCGATCATCGACCCGACCGTCTCGATGGCCGGGCGCACCAGCACGCTGGCACGCGTCGTGCTCGCGCGGCCCGGCGCCGACATCGCGACCAGCCGCGACGAGAAGCGCGTCTTCGTCTCGATGCCCGCCGCAGCACAGGTGGCGGTGGTCGACACCGACACCTGGAAGGTCGCGGCCAACGTGCCGGCCGGCCCGGGTGCCACGCGGCTGGCGGTGCAGCCCGACGGGCGCTACGTGTGGGTGGGCCTCAATGCCGAAGGCGACCGGGCAGGCGGCGTGAGCGTGATCGACACCGAGACGCTCAAGCCGCTGGCGACCATCGAGACCGGGCGCGGCCACCACGAGATCGCCCTGTCGGACGACAGCCGCTGGGCGTTCGTCACCAACCGCAGCGATGGCACGGTGAGCGTGATCGACGTGCGCACGCTGCAGCTGGCGCACACGCTGAAGGCCGGCGGCCAGCCGATCTCGCTCGCGTACTCGAAGCTCGCGAAGACGCTGTTCGTGGCCGACGCGCAGGGCGGGGTCGTGCATGTCATCCGGCCCGGGGATTTCGAGACGGTCGGCCGCATCGCGGTCAAGCCCGGCCTCGGCCCGATGCGCTTCACCGAGGACGGGCGCTGGGCCCTTCTGCTCAACACGAGCGACGACCGTGTGCTGGTGCTCGATCCGTCGAGCAACACCATCGTGCACGACATGGCCGTGCAGGCGCAGCCCTATCAGCTGGCGTTCACGCGTGCATTCGCCTACGTGCGCGCGCTCGGCAGCGAGCGCGTCTCGATGATCGATCTGTCCACGCTCGGCGCCGGCAAGACGCCCCGGGTGCTCAGTTTCGCCGCGGGCGCGGTGCCGCCCAAGGCGGCCGGCGACCTGGTGATCGCGGACTCGATGGCGCCGGCCGTCGGCGACGCCGGCGTGCTGGTGGTCAACCCGGCCGACAACACGACCTACTTCTACATGGAAGGCATGAATGCGTCATCGAGCAACTACCAGGCCTACGGCGCGCGGGCGCGGGCCGTGACGGTGGTCGACCGCAGCCTGCAGGAGGTCGAACCCGGCGTCTACGCGTCGCGCCTGAAGATGCCGGCCGCAGGCCGCTTCGACGTGGCGTTCTCGCTCGATTCGCCGCAGCTGCTGCATTGCTTCTCGACCACGGCGGCCGCCAACCCGGCGCAGGCGGAGGCCCGCAAGGGCGTGAAGGTCGAGTACCTGCTGGCGTCGCGCCAGGTCGAGTCGGGCGGCAAGCTGCAGCTGCGGTTCCGCGTCTTCGACGGTGCCACGCGCGAGCCGAAGACCGGGCTGAAGGATGTGCTCGTGAAGTCCGTGCTCGCGCCGGGCCGGCAGCTTGCCACGGTGCCGGCACGCGAGCTCGGCGACGGCGTCTACCAGGCCGAGGTCGCCGTCCGGCAGCCCGGCGCCTACTACGTCTATGTCGGCTCGCAAACGCTGGGCAAGGGGTTCCTGGACCTGCCCTTCGTGAGCCTGGTGGCGACCGGCCGGCCGCCGGTTGGCACCAACGTTCAGTGAGCAGCGATGGAGAACCCCATGCAACGATCCCGCCCGCACCTTGCCCCCGCGGCGCTCCTGTGTGCGCTGATGGGGTTTTCGCTCGCGTCGGCGCACGAGATGCACGATTCGCATGCCGCACACCGAGCAGCGGCGAGCCCGACCAAGTCCGGCGGCGCGATCACGCTCAGGCTCGCCGACACGGTGCTCAAGGACCAGGACGGGCGCGACGTTCGGCTCGTGTCGGACCTGGTGGGACAGCGCGTGACGGTGGTCGACTTCGTCTACACCACCTGCACCACCGTGTGCCCGGTGCTGTCCGCGACGCTGGCCGAGCTGCAGCGCCAGCTCGGCGCGCGCGTGGGCCAGGACGTGCAGCTCGTGTCGATCACGGTCGACCCCTTGCGCGACACGCCCTCGCGCCTGAAGGCGTACGCGGCCAGCCATCAGGCCGGCAGCGGCTGGCACTGGCTGACCGGAAGCAAGGGCGACGTCGATGGCGTGCTCAAGGCGTTCGGCGCGTACTCGCCCGATCCGGAAAGCCACCCGGCGATGGTGATGATCGGCGACGGCGCGGGCCAGACCTGGACGCGGCTGCTGGGCTTTCCCAGCGTCGGCGAGCTCCAGGCGCAGGTCGAGCGCGCGCGCGCGAAGCACGCCGCGCGCCAGAACTAGTGGCGGGCGCAAGCGCATGAGGGCAGGTCGGCCGCTCGTCTGGCTCGCACTGGTGCTTTCCGCCCTGGCTGCGGCCGGCGCGCGGGCGCAGGACGATGCCATCGATGTGGGCCGGCGCATCTTCCTCGAAGGACGCAACGCGAGCGGCGAGCCGATCCGCGCGCTCTTCGGGCAGCAGAGCACGCCGATTGCCGGCGCTGCGGTGGCCTGCGGCAACTGCCATGGCGCCGACGGCCGTGGCCGCCCCGAGGGCGGCGTGGTGCCGCCCGACATCACCTGGGAGGACCTGACCAAACCCTACGGTCACGTCCGCGCCGCCGGTCGCAGGCACGGGCCCTACGACGAGCGCAGCTTCGCGCGAGCGATCACCGAGAGCATCGATCCCGCGGGGCAGCGCATCGATGGCGCGATGCCGCGCTTCTCGCTGTCGGTCAGCGAAATCGAGGCCTTGACCCAGTACCTGAAGCGCCTGTCGCAGCTGCACGATCCCGGTGTGGCCGACTCCGCGCTCGTGCTCGGGACCATCCTTCCCGACCGTGGTCCGGCAGTCGAGGTGGGCACGGCCATGCGTGCCATGCTGCACGCCTACATCGGCGACATCAACGAGCGCGGCGGCGTGCACGGGCGGCGCGTCGAGCTGGAGGTCGTACCCGACTTCGAAACGGCCGCGGAGCGCTTCACGCGGCGGCCGGTGTTCGCGCTGGTCAGTCCCTATGGCGTCGGCAGGGAGCCCGAGCTGGCGCGCTTCGCGCAGGAGCGGCGCCTCGACGTCATTGCCCCGTTCACGCTGTCGGTCGGCCGCGAGCCTTCGCTGCAGACGTTCTACCTCTACGCCGGCGTGGCCGATCTCGCGCGTGTGCTGCTCGACTACGCAGGCCGCCAGGGCGACCTGAAGGCGCAGCGGCTGGCCGCGTTCGTCGACGAGCCGGACGCCGGGGTGGCGGACGCGCTGCAGGCCGAATGCAAGCGGCGGCGGTGCGCGGGGCTCGAGGTCCTGCCCGCGCGGTCGGCCGCCGAGCCGGGCGCGGTGGCGAGGCTGGCGCACTCGTCGGTCGGGGCCGTGATCTTTGCCGGTAGCGACCGCGAGCTCGCGGCCCTGATCGGCATGGCCGACCGGCTGGGCTGGCGCCCCGCGATCTACGCACCCGGCGCCGCCGCGGCGCGTGCCATGTTCGCCGCGCCGGCGGCGTTCAAGGACCTGCTGTACGTCGCCTTCCCGACCCGCGGCGACCTGCAGTCGGGCTCGCCCGCGGCGCAGGCCTTCGAAAAGCTGCGCCAGGGCCGCGGCCTGGATGCATCGCACGCCGCGGCGCAGGGCTTCGCCTACGCGGCGATGTCGATCACGCTCGAGGCGCTGCGCCGTGCCGGCCGCGACGTGAGCCGCGAGCGCTTTGCCCACGCCGTCGAGGGGCTGTACCGCTTCGATGCCGGGCCGACGCCGCCGGTGAGCTACGGCCCGGGCAGGCGCGTCGGCGCGCTCGGCGGCTATGTCGTGGCCGTCGATCCGCAGCGCGGGTTCCGGCCGGTGTCCGATTGGATCGGGCTCGAACCACTTTGACAGTCTGGATACGGAGTCGACGATGGGTGATCTCATGAGATGGATTCGGCCCGGGCTCGCGGCGGCGGGCCTTGCGCTTGCGCTGACGGCCGGGGCGCACGATGACAAGCCGGCCGGCGCCTCGACCCAGAAGCAGCCCGCCGCTGCGTCGCAAGGCCCTGCCGCGGCGCCGGGCACGCGCGACGCCCGCGCGTACTTCACGGACCTCGAACTCGTCACGCACGACGGTCGCAAGGTGCGCTTCTACTCCGACATGCTCGAGGGACGCACCGTGCTCATCAATGTCATCTACACGACGTGCAAGGATGCCTGCCCACTGATCACGCAGAAGCTCAACGAGGTCCGCGCCCTGATCGGCGAGCAGTTCGGCCGCGACGTCTGGTTCGTCTCGCTGACCTCGGATCCCGAACGCGACTCGCCCGCGGCGCTGCGCAGCTTCGCGCAAAAGCAGAGTGCGGATCTCGCCGGCTGGACGTTCCTGACCGGCAATCCGAAGCATGTCGAACAGATCCTCAGGAAGCTCGGCCAGTACTCGCAGGATGCCGAGGACCATTCGACGCTGCTGATCGCCGGCAATGTGGCGGCCAAGCGCTGGGCCAAGATCCGGCCCGATGCGCCGCCGGTGGCGATCGCCGAGCGGCTGAAACTGCTGTCCGCAGGCGATGGCAGCGCCAATCCGCTGGTCCGTTAGCGTCGCGCCGCGCGCGGCCGCGGCGATGCGCGCGCCGCTGGTCGTGCTGCGATTGCTGCTCGTTGCGTGGCTCGCGGTCGCCTGCGCGGGCGCTGCCGCGCAGGCGACCGTGGCACGCGTCAACGGCGTGGCCATCACCCTCGAGCAGCTCGACCGGGAGTTCGACGCCATCCTGCGCTCGCGTGGCCTGAACATCGCCCGCATGCAGCGGCCGGACCAGGCGCGCGATCTCAGGCGCGAGGCGCTCGATGCGTTGATCCGCGACGAGTTGCTGTGGCAGAAGGCGCAGCGCGAAGGTGCGGTCGCAAGCGACCTCGAAGTCGACCGCGCGATCGCGAAGGCCGTTGAACAGGCGCGCAGCCGCGAGGCGTTCGACCGCAGCATCGCCCGCGCCGGCTTCGACGAGGACAGTTACCGCCGCTACGTGCGCCGCATGCTGTCGGCCGACCGGGCCGCGCAGGACCTGGTGCAGGCGAAGGTGCGCGTGACCGACGCCGAGATCGAGCAGTTCTATCGCGACAACGCGCCGCGCTTCGTCCGACCCGAGCAGTTGCGCGTGCGCGAGATCCTTCTGCGCGTGGCGGCGCCCGGCGGGCCGGCACAGCGCGAGCAGGCACGGCAGCGGCTGGCCGAGATCCGCGCCCGTGTGCTGGCAGGCGAGGATTTCGCCGAGCTCGCACGTCGCCATTCCGACCATCCGACGCGGCAGTGGGGCGGCGCCCACGACCCCGTGGTCCGCGGCCAGCTCGCCGCGCCGCTGGAGGAAGCGGCGGTCCGGATGCAGCCCGGCGAAACCTCGGAAGTGATCGAGACCGCGGCGGGCGTTCACCTGCTGCGGCTCGACGAGCGCCTGCCGGCCGCGACGATCGCGCTGGAACAGGCGCGCGACCCGATCCGCGAGCACCTGACCGAGCGCCACGGCCGCGAGGTGCTCGACGCCGAGGTCGCGACGCTGCGCCGCCTCGGCGCCGTGGACATCCTGGTGCCGATGTGACCGGCCACCGGCGGTGCAGCGGCGCGCCGATCGGCGCCGCCCTCGCACGGGGTGGAAAGACAAAGGCCCCGCGCGACGGCGGGGCCTTCTAGGCATGCGGCCTCGCGGCCGGTCACGCCCGATGGGTCAATACAACGGCGCGATGCACGCCTGGACAGCCGCCGCCGCCCCGCGAATGGCGGTGTAGCCCGGATCGATCAGCTGCGCCTTGCTGCCCAGGCTGTCGACCTTGGTCACCATGCTGGTGGCGGCGGTATAGGCTTCTGCGAACTTGCCCTGGACCAGCTTGGAGTCGATCGACGACAGGTAGCTGTACATGCTGCACTCGTCCTGCGTCATCTTCTCTGCCAGCGTGAGCGTCGTGGACAACGGCTTGCCCTTGACCACCGACACCACGACCTTCACCGAACAGGATTCCACCGTGCGCCGGCTCTTGAAGGAATCACCGTTGTCCGCGACCACGGTCCACGCGTTGGGCGGGGGCGGCGGCGACGTGACATCGAGGGTGTTGATGCCGACCAAATCGCGGCATGGCGCCTTGGCATCGGCCGCTGCCTGCGCCGCGCCGATGGCCGCGACCAGCACTGCCGTGGCGCACAGGGGCGCGAAAAGTCTGCGTTTGCTGAACCGAGTCATGTGTCCCTCTCTCCTGGGTATGCCGCGTCCTGTGTCCCAACATGGCGGCGGGTTGCGATGACGTCGACCGATGCGATCGCGCGGTAGAAAATGTGCTCGATGCACACCGTGCGCGTCCATCCTCGAAGCGAGGGGAATTCCCGGTTTGACTGCGGCGAATCGCCGCATGGGGTTGCGGGGTGTTGCCGCACCCGTCACTTCGAAAGGCACGCAACCGGATGTCAGCGGCCCGGCACGGCGGGCCGCTGCCTGCCTTGCGCTGCCGGCTGCTGCGCAGGCACGCGGTGCACGAAGCGCCAGTCGGCATAGCGCTCGGCGGTCTCGAAGCCGGGCTGCAAGGCGTCGAAGCCGGCGCGTTTGAGCGGCCGGCCTTCGGA
>JAOUIM010000500.1 GCA_029884035.1 Aquincola sp.
GAACTCGATGCGGCGGCTCTCCGAATTGCCACTCACGTGGCGCGTGGTCAGCATCCGGAAGTACGGTGTATCCAGGCGTCCGGCGCTGGGTGCGCCGACGGCACTCACGCCATCGGGCCAGGTCATTTCGACGTCATAGTGGTAGGTGGTGGGGAATGACGGGACGAGCAGGGGAAAGCGGCGGACCCGACGAGGCGGCAGCACGATGGCGTCGCCGAGCGACGGGGCGAACGCCACGACCCACACATCGTCGGCCTGATGCGCCATCCCCGGGATGGAAAAACTCGCCTTGACCGTCAACTGGTTCAGCCGGCGATCGTCAGTGACCTGCGGTTCGCCGGTCAGGCGCGCCCCCGGGTATTGCTGTAGATAGCTGGCCGATGCGAAATGTCGAAACTCGGCGGCATCCATGCCGTCGAGCGAGGCGCGAACGGTCTCCGCTTGGAGGCCGAACCAGCGAATCTCGACGTCGAGCCGACCTTCGGCGTCCAGCGTTGCGAGGCTGAGGCGTTCGCGGACCTGGCTGCGGAAGATGTCCTCGCGGTTGGGTGACCGCACGACGACCAGGCCATGCGTGGCGGTGTCGATCGGCAGCACGGCGGCCCCTTCGAAGCGCTGGCCCATTCGCGACAGCAGGCCGACCTGGCCATGACGCGTCGGATCGAGGTAGAAATCGCGCCCTGCCACCCGCACCTGCGCGATCACGTGGTCGAAGGCCTCGGGCGCCGGGAGCATCGACGCCGGGTCGTTGTGGTTGTTTGCCGCTACCAGGGTCGGCCTCGCATCGATGCCCAAGGCATGAAGGATGCTGACCAGCAACAGCGTCTTGTCCTTGCAGTCGCCATAGCCGCGCTGCACGACTGCCGCGGGCACTTGCGGGCGCAAGGCACATTCGCCCGTGGCGGCCGACCACTGCCGGATCTCCTTTTGCACCCACTGCAGGGCCTGCGAGACCTGCTCCTGCCGGTCCGGCAAGGCGCGCAGCCGGTCGACCAGAGGGGCCAGTTCTTCGGGCAGTGGGGCGGGGGTCGGAAACAGGGCCACACCCCATCGGGCGACCTCGTTCCAGCTGGCGTATTCGCTGAACTGCAACTGGCGTGTCGGACTCACGTGCGCCGGCATCATCGGCTCGGTGATCGCCGCGACGAGGTCTCGCGCCTCGAAGCGCAAGCGACGCAGGCCGTCTTGGACGGTCTCGACCGGCAACCGGCCGGCGCCGCCGGCGCCGCCGATCCAGCGCCAGGAGATATGGCGCTGCTCCGGCGCCACCATCGTCACGCTGCGCAGCGCGACCGGGTACGGCTGATCCCATGGCACAACCCGCGCATATCGCGCCCCGAGGGCGGGGTTTTCGCCGGCGATCGAGTACACGAGGTGCAAGGTGTCACCTGCGCGCACGCCCGGCAGCACGATCAATGCGGTGATGACACCGCTGTAGACGCCCTCGCCCAGCTTGGGCTCGCGCTGCAGGAAACGCACCGGGGCCGTGATCGTGTGATCGATCGTCTCGGCGCCGCGCACGATCAGGATCTGATGCAGCAGCATGCGCTCGAACTGCGGATTGAAGTCGAGCGTGACCTGGCCGATTTCCGCCAACGCAATCGCATCCTTGGCCCGCACGACCCGATGCGTCAGCCGGATCGGCGACGCTGCCACGTGAAGTTGCGTCTCCCACAACTGCACGACGACCGACCTGCGGCTGGCCTGCGGCGGAATCGGTGGCGGTGACGCCAGGTCGGCCCACGCGGGCAAGGGCGCACCACGCGTGAACGCGTCAGCGGCGCACTCGATGTCGTTGAGTGGACCATCCGACACCCGGGTGTCGACCACCCCGGCTACGCCTGCAACGTGGGCGCTGGCGATGCACAGCCCACACAACAAGCCGGCAAGCCATCGTGTCCAGACGTCCATTTGCCGCTCCTCTGGTTGAGGCTATGCCGGCACTGCGCGTGATGGTGTGCGCGAGGTCAATGTCGAATCAATCGCTTCGCATCGAGGGGCCCGCACGCCCTTCAAGCACAAGGCATCTCATGGGCGCGGGCGTCGCCCGTCGGCCTGCTGCGGTGGTCGGCGCCCTAGAATCGATCATCAATCGACCGCCCGAAGCACGCAGCGAAGGACCCCGCCATGAGCGCCAGCTACAAGGTGCACGGCAGCATCGCCGTCATCACCCTCGACAACCCACCGGTAAATGGTCTGGGCTTCGACACGCGCAAAGGCCTTGCCGACGGCGTGGAGCGCGCCAACGCCGATGCGGCCGTCAAAGCCATCGTGATCACCGGCGCCGGCAAGGCGTTTTCCGGTGGCGCCGACATCAAGGAGTTCGGCTCGCCCAAGGCGATCGCCGAGCCGAACCTGCTGTCGCTGATCCGGCTGTGCGAGGCCTCCGCCAAGCCCGTCATCGCGGCGGTCAACGGCACCTGCATGGGCGGCGGGCTCGAGCTGTCTCTCGGTTGTCACTACCGTGTGGCGGCACCCAAGGTGCCCGTGGCCTTGCCAGAAGTGAAGTTGGGTCTCGTGCCGGGCGCTGGCGGCACGCAGCGCCTGCCTCGCGTCGTGGGTGTCGAGACGGCGCTCAACATGATCGTCAGTGGC
>JAOUIM010000501.1 GCA_029884035.1 Aquincola sp.
TGGCGCCGGTCGCGATGATCAGCGCGTCGCAGGTGTAATCGCCGCGATCGCCCTTCAGCAGCAGCGGGCGCTTGCTGAAGTCCACCTCGTTGATGTGGTCCATCAGGATCTCGGTGTGGAAGCGCTCGGCGTGTTCGCGCATGCGCTCCATCAGGCCCGGGCCGGTGAGGCCGTGCGGGTCGCCGGGCCAGTTGTCGACCTCGGTCGTCGTCATCAGCTGGCCGCCTTGCTCCATGCCCGTGATCAGCAGCGGCTGGCGATTGGCCCGCGCTGCATAGACGGCTGCCGAGTAGCCCGCGGGACCGGATCCCAGGATGATCAGCCGCGAGTGGCGGGAATCGCTCATGTATAATTCCTTGCTCGAAAATCGCGCATTGCGCCGTGGAAGGCGCGGCATGGTAAGCCTCCCACCGACTGACGGAAAGCACAGTCAGGTGCTGCCCTCATGCGCATTCCGATAATTGGGGACGCTCACCTGTTGCTCAAGCCGAAGCAGGTGAGCGTCCCCAATTTCCGGAAATGGGTGAGTGTCCACTGATTTCGGGGTGGCGGCATGCCTCCGTTGGCGGTAGCCTTATGTAAACCAACGGGTTACGGACGACTCTTGAACTATCAGGTGATGAGATTTGGCTAAGGCGGAAGCGAAGCGCGCGGATGGCGGCGATCAGGCGGCCCACGTGGCCCGGGGACTGCGCGAGGGCGCGCTCTGGATCTTCGGTGCACTGGCACTGATCCTGTTTGCCGCGCTCGTCAGTTACGACAGGGCGGATCCCGCCTTTTCCTCGACCGGGCAACCCGGCCCGGTCACCAACCTGATCGGCCCGTTCGGCGCCTGGTTGTCCGACCTGTTCTTCGTGCTGTTCGGCCTCCCGGCCTACCTGTTCCCGATCATGCTGGGCATCGCGGGCTATCGCCTGTTCCAGGTGCGCAGCAGCCGCGAGCCCGTCGACCGGCGTTCGGCCTCGTTCCGCGGCCTGGGATTCTTCCTGGCGCTCGCGAGCAGCTGCGGCCTTGCCACGCTGCATTTCTCCGGCGACGGCTTTCCCAACACGGCGGGCGGGGTGGTTGGCTCGCTGCTCGGCGAGGGTCTTGCCAGCTCGATGAGTTTCCTCGGCGCGACGCTGCTGTTGTTCGCGGTCTGGCTCGGCTCGGTCTCGCTGGCGACCGGCATGTCGTGGTTCAACGTCATGGACCAGATCGGCACCTGGGTGCTGCGTGGTTTCTCGTTCGTGCGCGAGCGCCTGTCCGAGCGTCGCGACCAGAACATCGGCAAGGAAGTGCGGCAGGCGCGCGAAGTCGTGGTGCGCGAAGAGCAGAAGAAAGTATCCGAGCGCAAGCCGCCGAAGATCGAGGCGCCGGCGCCGAAGGTCGAGAAGAGCGAGCGCGTCGAGAAAGAAAAGCAGGTGGCGCTGTTCGAACGACCGGGCGCGACGGCGTTGCCCGCGCTTTCTCTGCTGGACGACCCGCCCGCGCGGTTCGGCGGCTATTCCGCCGAAGCCCTCGAAGCCATGTCGCGCCTGGTCGAGTTGAAACTGCGCGATTTCGGCGTCGAAGCCGAGGTCGTCGAAGTGCATCCGGGCCCGGTCATCACGCGATTCGAGCTGCGTCCTGCGCCGGGCGTGAAAGTGGCGCAGATCTCCAACCTTGCGAAGGACCTCGCGCGCTCGCTCTCTGCGATCAGCGTGCGTGTCGTCGAGATCATTCCGGGCAAGTCGACGATGGGCCTCGAGATCCCGAACGAGAAGCGCGAGATGGTCACGCTCGGCGAGATCATCAAGTCGCGGGCCTACGACGAAATGGCCTCGCCGATCGCGCTGGTGCTCGGCAAGGACATCGGCGGCAACCCGGTCGTGGCCGACCTCGGCCGCATGCCCCATCTGCTGGTCGGCGGCACCACGGGTTCAGGCAAGTCCACCGCGGTCAACGCCATGGTGCTCTCGCTGCTCTACAAGTCGACGCCCGAGCACGTGCGGCTGATCATGATCGACCCGAAGATGCTCGAGCTTTCGGTGTACGAGGGCATTCCGCACCTGCTGGCGCCGGTCGTCACCGACATGAAGCAGGCGGCGAACGCGCTGCGCTGGTGCGTGGCGGAAATGGAGCGCCGTTACCAGTTGATGGCGGCAGCGGGCGTGCGCAACCTCGCCGGCTACAACCGCAAGGTCAAGGATGCGGCCGATGCCGGCACGCCGATCAAGGACCCGATCGAAATGAAGCGGCTGCCGCCGGGCGGCGATCCGTCGACGGTGCCGTTCTGCGAACCGCTGCCGTTCATCGTCGTCATCGTCGACGAACTTGCCGACATGATGATGATCGTCGGCAAGAAGGTCGAGGAGCTGATCGCGCGCCTCGCGCAGAAGGCCCGTGCCTCGGGTATCCACCTGATCCTCGCGACGCAGCGCCCTTCGGTCGACGTCATCACCGGCCTGATCAAGGCGAACATCCCGACGCGTATCGCGTTCCAGGTGTCGGCCAAGGTCGACTCGCGCACGATTCTCGACCAGAGCGGCGCCGAGAGCCTGCTCGGGCACGGCGACATGCTGTACATGCAGCCCGGCACCTCGCACCCGGTGCGCGTGCACGGCGCGTTCGTG
>JAOUIM010000502.1 GCA_029884035.1 Aquincola sp.
ACGGTCGACGAACTGCTGCAGCGCGGTGCGGTTGGCCTGCACCGCCTTGAGCAGCGCATCGTCCATGCCCTGCACTGCGCGGTCGAGCAGCGCCGCGGGGTCGACGCCGGCGACGTTCTTCGCCGCGCCCTGGGTCACGGCCTGGGTCACCGCCTCGAGCGTGCCGCGGATGTTCTTGACGGTCATCTCGCGGCCCTGAAGCGCCGCCAGCGTGGCCTGCTCGACCGCGCTGCGCAGCTGCGCGCTGCCGCGCGTGCTGGCGTTCTCGAACATCTCGATCAAGGCGTCGGCGTCGAAGGGGGCTTTGGCCACGGCGGTCTCCTGCGTGCGGGTTCGGGTTGGGGTGGCCGCCATGCTCTCACCTGCGCGTCCGCGCGGCAAGCCGGTTCGGCCCGGGCTCGTGGTTCGCATGCGGCCGGCACACCATGCGCTTGGCTACCGAACCCGGCACCACCGCGGGCCTGCGGCGGCGCGATCAAGGATGCAGCGCGTGGTACTTGGCCATCAGGTCGTCCTTGCTTTCCGCATGCGCCGGGTCGGGCACGATGCAGTCGGCCGGGCACACGTCGATGCATTGCGGATCGTCGTGGGCGCCGACGCACTCGGTGCACTTGGCCGGGTCGATCACGTAGATCGGTGAAGCTGCGCTGATGGCCTGGTTGGGACAGGGCTCGACGCAGGCGTCGCAGGCAGTGCAGTCGTTGTTGATCAAAAGGGCCATCGCGGTCTCCTCGAGGGTGGGGCTTCAGGCGAAGCGGCTGGTGTAGGACTTGAGCGCCTTCATGTAGTTGGCGCGTTCGAACGCGGCGGGGTCGGGGCAGGCAAGCTGCGACAGCGAGCCCTTCAACTGCTGCACCGATTCGTATTCACGCTCGCTCATCCAGCGCTCGACGCCGGCGAGCAGCGTGCGCACGTGCGTCGGACCGTTCTTGAGCAGGCTGCTGGCGATCATCACGCAGTCGGCGCCTGCGAGCAGGACCTTCAGCACATCGTCGCTGGTGTGCGCGCCGCCGGTGGCGGCGAAGCTGGTCTTGACCTGGCCATGCAGGATGGCGATCCAGCGCAGCGCCAGCCGGAGCTCTTCGGAGGTGGACAGCACCAGGTGCGGCGCGACTTCCAGCTCCTCGAGCATGATGTCCGGCTGCACGAAACGGTTGAACAGCACCAGACCCGATGCACCCACCGCGGTCATGCGGCGCGCGATGTTCGCGAAGGCACTGAAGTACGGCGCCACCTTCACCGCCACCGGCAGCTTGACGTCGCGGCATACCGAGCCCACGAGGTCGACGTAGCGCTGCTCGACCGCCTCGCTGGTGTCGGCCGGATCGGTGGCGAGGAAGTAGACGTTCAGTTCGATCGCATCGGCGCCGGCGCCCTCGAACTGCTTCGCGTAGCGTGTCCAGCCGCCGGGGGTGTAGCCGTTCAGGCTCGCGATCACCGGCACGTCGAGCGCCTTCTTGGCGTCGGCGATCAGGCGCAGGTGCTTGTCGATCGCGGTGCCCTGGCGCTGCACCTCGGGGAAATAGCTCCCGGCCTCGGGCGAGACCTCGGCGCCGTACAGCATCAGGTTGTGCGTGCCCATCTCCTCGTGCTCGATCTGCTCCTCGAACAGCGAGGGAAGCACGACGGCGGCCGCGCCTGCGTCCTGCAGCCTCAGCAGACTCTCGACCGAGCCGGTCAGCGGCGAGGCTGCAGCGACGATCGGGTTCTTCAGCTCGAGCCCGAGGTAGCGGGTGCGCAGATCGACCCGGGTGCTGGTGGCGGTGGCGCTCATTGGGTAACCTCCGTGCTTCGCACTGCGGTGCAAGCCCCCTTCGGAACGGCCAGGCGGGGGCTCATTGGTCGGACTCCTGGTTGCCGGCCAGCGCCGGCTTGGGCACATCATCCTGCTCCGTCACGGTGCGGTGCACGCCGGCGATCTGCTCGTACAGCGTCCAGCGCGCATCCGCATCGCTCTGCGCTCTGCGGGCCAGCTGCTTGGCGCGCTCCGGGTCGGCCTGCGCGAGCATCGCGAAGCGGCCTTCCTTCATCGTGAACTGCTCCAGCGGCACGGTCGGCTTGCGCGAATCGAGCTTGAGCGGCTGGTCGGCACCGCCCATACCCAGGCGCGGATCGTAGTGGTACAGCGTGAGGTAGCCGCTCTTGACCGCATCGCGCTGGTGGCTCATGCCCGTGGTCATGTCGATGCCGTGCGCGATGCAGTGGCTGTAGGCGATGATCAGCGACGGCCCCGGCCAGCTCGCCGCCTCCTGGAACGTGCGCACCGTGTGCACGGGGTTGGCCCCCATCGCGACCTGGGCGACATAGACGTTGCCGTAGGCCATCGCGATCATGCCGAGGTCCTTCTTGCCGATAGGCTTGCCGGCCGCGGCGAACTTGGCCACCGCACCGCGCGGCGTGGACTTGCTGGCCTGGCCGCCGGTGTTGCTGTAGACCTCGGTGTCGAGCACCAGGATGTTGACGTTGCGGCCCGACGCGAGCACGTGGTCCAGGCCGCCATAGCCGATGTCGTAGGCCCAGCCATCGCCGCCGACGATCCATACGCTGCGCTCGACCAGGCTGTCGGCCACCGCGAGCAGCCGCGCGGCG
>JAOUIM010000503.1 GCA_029884035.1 Aquincola sp.
CGCGCTGCGGCGCAAGAAGGATTCGTCGATGCGCGTGGCCATCGCGCAGTTGAAGGCCGACGACAGCGGCGCGGCAACCGCCGACGCCTGCGTGTCGGCCGGCAACACCGGCGCGCTGATGGCGGTTGCTCGCTACGTGCTCAAGACGCTCGACGGCATCGACCGTCCGGCGATCGCAACCGTGATGCCGAACCAGAAGGACGGCTTCACGACCATCCTCGACCTCGGCGCGAACGTCGACTGCACGGCCGAGCATCTGCTGCAGTTCGCGGTGATGGGCAGCGCCCTGGTGACGGCGGTGCAGGGCAAGGCCGACCCGTCGGTCGGGTTGCTCAATATCGGCGAGGAAGCGATCAAGGGCAGCGACACCATCAAGCGCGCCGGCGAGCTGCTGCGCGCGGCGGCTGCCGCGGGTCGCCTCAATTTCCACGGCAACGTCGAGGGCGACGACATCTTCAAGGGCACGACCGACATCGTCGTGTGCGACGGTTTCGTCGGCAACGTCGTGCTCAAGGCCTGCGAAGGCCTCGCATCGATGCTGACGGACTTCATCCGGCAGGAATTCACCCGCAGCTGGCCTGCAAAGCTTGCGGCGCTCGCGGCGATGCCGGTGCTCAACCGGTTCAAGGACCGCGTCGACCACCGGCGCTACAACGGCGCCGCGCTGCTCGGCCTGCGCGGGCTGGTGTTCAAGAGCCACGGCTCTGCCGATGCGTTCGCCTTCGAGCATGCGCTCACGCGAGCTTATGATGCGGCGCGCAACCGCCTGCTCGACCGCGTGCACGACCGCATCGCCGAGACGATGCAGGCGCTGCCCGCTGCCGAGGCGGCAGCGCCGCAAGCCGCATGAGCCCGACCCTGCCCCGATACACGCGAATCACCGGCACTGGCAGCCACCTGCCGCCTCGCCGTGTGACCAATGACGATCTGGCGCGCGACCTCGCTGCGCGCGGCATCGAGACCACCGACCAGTGGATCGTCGAGCGCACCGGGATCCGTGCACGCCACTTCGCCGCTGATGGCGTGGCGTGCAGCGACCTGTCGCTGCCTGCTGCGCAGGCCGCCCTGGCCGCGGCGGGCCGCAGGCCCGAAGACGTCGACCTCATCATCGTGGCCACATCGACACCGGACATGGTGTTCCCGGCCACCGCGACGATCCTGCAGGCCAAGCTGGGCATCACGAACGGCTCGCCGGCATTCGACCTTCAGGCCGTGTGTTCGGGCTTCATCTATGCGCTGAGCGTCGCGGACTCGTTGATCCGCACCGGCGCGGCGAAAACGGCGCTCGTGATCGGCGCCGAGGTGTTCTCGCGCATCCTCGATTTCAACGACCGCACGACCTGCGTGCTGTTCGGCGATGGCGCTGGCGCGGTCGTCCTCGAGGCGAGCGCCGAGCCCGGCCTGCTGGCCACCGAATTGCATGCCGACGGCCGTCACGCCGGCATCCTCTGCACGCCCGGCACCGTGGCCGGCGGCAGGGTGATCGGCGACCCGACGCTCAAGATGGACGGGCAGGCGGTGTTCAAGCTGGCCGTGGGGGTGCTGGAGGACGTGGCGCGTTCGGTGCTGGCCAAGGCCGGCAGGACCGAAGCGGACATCGACTTCCTGATCCCGCACCAGGCCAACATCCGGATCATGCAGGGCACGGCGAAGAAGCTGAAGCTCGCTGCCGACAAGCTGATCGTCACCGTCGACGAACACGGCAATACCTCGGCGGCGTCGATCCCGCTGGCGCTGGACGCCGCGGTGCGTGCCGGCCGAATCCGGCGCGGCCACCGCGTGATGCTCGAAGGGGTGGGCGGCGGCTTCACCTGGGGCGCGGCGTTCGTCGAGTTCTGATGATGTCGAGGACTTCCCCGCGATGACAGCATTCGCCTTCCTGTTTCCCGGCCAGGGCTCGCAGTCCGTGGGCATGCTCGACGCGTGGGGTGACCATCGGGCGGTGCACGACACGCTGGCCGAAGCGTCTGCAGCGCTGGGTGAAGACATCGCCCGATTGATCCGCGAGGGCCCTAAGGAGGCGCTCGAACTGACCACCAACACGCAGCCCGTGATGCTGACGGCGGGCGTCGCGTGTTACCGCGCGTGGCGCGCCGAAGGCGGCGCCGAACCTGCAGCGGTCGCCGGACATTCACTCGGCGAGTACAGCGCACTGGTCGCGGCCGGGGCGCTCACGCTGTCCGATGCCCTGCCGTTGGTGCGCTTTCGTGCGCAGGCGATGCAGGAGGCGGTGCCCGTGGGCACCGGCGCGATGGCCGCGATCCTGGGGCTCGATGCCGATGCCGTTCGCGCGGGCTGCACCGAGGCGGCGGCCGCCAGCGGCGAAGTCGTCGAAGCGGCGAACTACAACGACCCGAAGCAGACCGTGATATCGGGCAGCAAGGCGGGAGTCGACAAGGCCTGCGAGTTGCTCAAGGGCAAGGGCGCCAAGCGCGCGCTGCCGCTGGCCGTGTCGGCGCCGTTCCATTCGAGCCTGATGAAGCCCGCGGCAGAGCGCCTTCGCGAACGGCTGGCCAACGTGCCGCTCGCTGCGCCGCGCATCCCCGTGATCAACAACATCGACGTCGCCGCCCCAAGCGATCCG
>JAOUIM010000504.1 GCA_029884035.1 Aquincola sp.
TCGCCGGGATGTCGTACTCGACCATCTTCTCGTAGATCGGGTACCACCAGCGGTCGGTGAGCGGCGGCGATGTCCAGTGGCCGCCCGACGGATCGGGGTTCAGGTTGATCGCCACGTTGCCGTACTGCTCGACGCACTTCACGAGTTCGGGGATGCAGGTCTCGGGTGCCACGCCGGGGCTTTGCGGCAGCATCGCGGCGGGGATGAAGGACTGCGGGAACAGCTGCGAGACGCGATAGCACAGCTCGTTGCAGATCGCCGCCCAGGTGCTGCTCACCTCGAAGTCACCGATGTGGTGCGCCATGAAGCTCGCGCGCGGCGAGAAGACCGTGAGGTCGCTGCCGCGCTGTCGCATCAACTTCAACTGGTTGGTCTCGATCGTTTCCCGGATCTCGTCGTCGGAGATCTTCAGGTCGGCAACCTTCGGCCGGGCTGCCGGGTCCTTGATGCCAGCGATCTGCGCGTTGCGCCAGGCCTCGAGCGCCTTGGGGGCCGTCGTGTAGTGGCCGTGGATGTCGATGATCACAGTGCAGTCTCCTTGGGCGTTCAGGCCGGATCCATCCCCTGGCGTCGCTTGGCGTCGGCGGTCTGGGGCGAGGCGAGAAATGCGATCATTTCGCGCCCCGCGTCGGGTTGGCGGCTGGCCGTGCAGACGCCGGCCGAAAACGTGGTGACGATCTGGATCGCGGCCGGCAGCGGGCCGACGATGTCGATGCCGGGTACGTTCAGCAGTTCGCTCAGTTGCTGAAAGCCCAGCGCGACATCGCCGCGCGCCACCAGCGCGGCCACCGGCACGCCGGGCGGTGCCTGCACGAGGCGCGGCGCGACGGCCTGCGCGATCCCCAACCGCTCGAACAGCTTGGCCAGTTGCACGCCGCTAGGCCCGGTGGAGAAACCGACGGACGGTGCGGCGAGCACGGCCTGCTTGACGGCCTCTTCGCTGGCGATGTCGGGACGCGTGGCGCCGGTGCGCACAGCGACCGACACGCCCGAGCGCACCAGGTCCACCTTGCTGCCGGCGACGACATGACCTGCCGCGAGCAGTTTGTCGATCGCATCCGACGCCAGCACGACGACATCGAACGCCTCGCCGGCGGCGACGCGCCGGGACGCATCCACGCCGCCGACCGACTCGATGGCCACATGCGCGCCCGAGCGCTGCTCGTACGCGGACGACACCTCGGCCAGCAGCAGCCGCGTGGCCATGGACGAGATCGCGGTGATCGGGGCGGCAGCCATGCGACGATTGTGCGCGGCCGGGGCATGCCAAGCCAGCGGGGGCAGCCACTAGCAGCTATTCAAGACCGGCATGGGCGATCCGGCCTGACCGGCGGCGCCGGTCACGGCTGCGGGGGCTCGTTCGCGTCGGTGGCAGGTGGCGGCAAATCCTCGGCTTCGGCCGGGCCCTCCTCGCCTTCCCAGACATAGCGCTTGGGCGGCAGAACGTCGATGCGCCGCAACGCGATCGCCAGTACCACGCCGATCACCGCGGCGGACAGATGGGTTTCCCAGGACACCCCGGACGGCACGGGCAGGACGCCCCAGACGAGCGAGCCGTACATGAAGCACACCGCCAGCGAGGTGGCGATCGCGCGCCGGTCCCTTCGCAGCAGGCCGGCCGCGAGGATGAAGGCGGCGAAGCCGTAGACGAGCCCGCTCGCACCGAAGTGAACGGACGGCCTGCCGACCAGCCACACGACGACGTTGGTTCCGAGGTAGACCGCAGGCAAGACGCGCAGGGTCGAACCCGGATAGAGGAACAGCATCGCCGTGCCCAGCACCAGCATCGGCAGCGAGTTGGCGAGCAGGTGGGCAAAGTCGGCATGCACCAGCGGTGCGAACGCGACCCCGATCAACCCTGTCCATTGGCGCGGACGGATGCCCGACACCTCGGGCTCCAGGTCCAGCGCCCAGCCCACGAAGAAGACGAACCACAGCAACGCCACGAATCCGAGTGCGATCTTCGCGGCCCGCCGGAAGTGGGCCCGCGCCCGCTCGGAATCCGTGTAGGTCGGGTCGGGCACGTGGATCTGCATCGCGCTACAGGATAGTCGTTGACGCTGCCCTGCTCGATCGCGTCCGCCCGGTCACCGCGGTGCGGCTGGGCGTCGAAGCCGCTATGCGGCTCGCTGTGTAGGCCGAACGTGGTCCAGACGATGCAGGATCACCACGGCAACCACGCTCGCGCCGACCATGAATTGCGGGCCGAAGAGCCAGAACACCAGGGGAACGGCGAAATAGAACGCCCGCATGCCGATCCAGTGGTAATGGCCGGCGCGGTTCAACTGCGCGGCGACGAACGTCGGCGACAGGCGGCGCGGGTCGTCCTTGGGCACGTTGATCATGTAGCCGACATGGATGTTCAGCCGCACGGCCTGCGCGAAGCACATGAACGCGACGAGGAAATCGAGCAGCAGCAGCAGGATCTTGGTCAGCCACAACTGCGCCTTCACCGCACCGAACAGATTCAACGCGTGCCATGTCTGTTCGAGCCGGTCGCCCTGGCCCGTCAACGTGAGCGAGCCGATCATCAGCAGCACGGCGGTCGAGCCCAGGAAGGTCGGCCCATGATGGCG
>JAOUIM010000505.1 GCA_029884035.1 Aquincola sp.
GCCGTCGTGGTGTCGAGTTCGACGTGGGTGCCGGGAGTCTCCTGCAGGATCCTCTGCTTGAGCGCAGTGAGCCGCTCCGGTTCGATCGACACCAGCACCACGTCGTGCACGGCTGCCGCCAGCAGGCGCGAGCAGACGGAGCCGATCGAACCCGTCGCTCCGACGACCATGGCCTTCGCGTGCGACAGATCGGCCCACCCCATCCGTCGCGCCGTGAGTTTGGCCGTCTCGAGCGTGGCTGCGATCGTGAGACTGTTACCGGTGGTGACCGGGATCGACGCACGCCGTGCCACCGTGATGCCCGCATCCCCCACCACTTTCGTGAACGCGCCGAGGCCGACGATCTGCGCACCCAGCGCGGCCGCGTCGCGCACCGCCTGGTCGAGCCTGCGATACGTGAATTCAGGCGGACGGCTCAGCATCTGGCGCGGTGTCGCACCAAGCGCGTAGATGAATCCCTGGACCCGTTGGCCCGTGGTCGGCGAGACGCCGCCTTCGACGCAGCCGACACGTGCGGCCGGCATGTGCGCGGCGCTGGCCTCGACCAGCGCGCGAGGCAGGTGGCGAGTCCAGCGATAGCGCGGGTGACGCGCGAGATAATCGACGGTCAGCGGATGCAGGACGAACGCGAACCGGTTGGCGCTGCTCGCGTCAACGGCTGCCCTCGCCGGCTTCTCCCTCGTCGCGGTCACGCCGCGCACCCCTGACCCTTGGGGTGTCATTGTCGAGCCGTCGCGTGACGCCGCCCATTCGTAATGCCACCTAGGGCTCTCGCCGACGAAACTTCAGGCCGCCTGCGTTCGCTGGCTTCCTCGGCTCGATCGTGGCGTAGAAATCGCGCAGCACCTGCAGGTCCTGCTCCTCGTTTCCTGTCATGTGCACGTAGCGATCGATGCCGACCTGCTTGCGTCCATAATCGATGTAGCCCAATCCGATCGGCACGCCGGCCGCGAGGGCCAGCTGATAGAAGCCCGACTTCAGGTAGTCGCCATGCGAGCGCGTGCCCTCGGGAGCCACCGCGATCCACAGCCAGTCGCGCCGGCGCATTTCTTCGACCATCGACGCCACGAAACCGGTCCGCTCGCGACGATTGATCGGCAGGCCACCGATGGCCAGCAGCAGCCGCCGGAACGGCCAGCGGAACATCTGGTCCTTGCCCATCCAGTGGGCCGGAAGATCGTGGCCCAGCTTGAACAGCACTCCGATCGGAAAGTCCCAGTTGGAGGTGTGGGGATACACCATGATCAGGCCCCGGGGCTCGGGTGGCCACGTCAGCGAGGTGCGCCAGCCGAACAGCCGGAGCAGGCCCAGGCAGGCCTTGCGGAGGATCTGCATCACCGCTCGTTCATTGGCATGAAGTGCCACTTTTTAGCACAGCCGACCGCGGCGCGGCGCGCCTCAGTCCGCAGGCGGCACCACGTAAGCCGGGATCGGTTCCTTCTTTTTCCGCTCGGCCTCTTCCTGCTTCTGGCGCTCTTCCTGCTCGTCCATCATGCGCATCACCTTCTGCATGCTGGTGAGGAAGGCGTCGATGACGTAGACGATGCCGAACGTCAGGGCGAAGGCCGCCACCAGCGCCACGAGCTGCTGGACCAGGCGACGCGGGGGTTTTTCATGCTCGCGCTCGACGGCGCGGCGTGCGCGATCCATGAAGGCACGCTGCAGCGTCGGCTGCGCGGGCGGCGGCCCGGCGCTGTCGGGGCTGCCGTCCTGCTCCACGGGGGGACTCGAATCGTTCATTCGGGCAGTTTAACTGGCCGGCAACCGCTGCTTGCGCCATAACCGGCCCGGACTTCGTCCGTGAACCGGGGATCGATTACGCGCCCTTGCGTCTTGCTTGCGGAAAATACCTAAATACGAATCATTTGCATTTGGACCCTCTGCGGCCTAGGATGCCGCCCACGGAGAGGTGCCAGGTCATGTACGTCTGTCTCTGCCACGGAATATCGGAAACCCGGCTGCAACAGGCCATCCACGAGGGCGCACGCTCGTTCGAGCAACTGCAGTCGTGCACTGGCGTGGCGACGTGCTGCGGCGCCTGCGAGCCCTGCGCGCGCGAGATGCTCGACACCGAAACGCTTGCTTCCCGCGCCCCTGCCCCTCAGGCTTCCTGACCAGAAAAACGCGCCGCGCGAGCGGCATCCTCAAGCCTGTCGTTGGAGCCGGTGTCATGAAGGGCGACGTCGAAGTCATTGCTCATCTCAACAAGATCCTCAAGAACGAACTGACTGCAATCAACCAGTATTTCCTGCACGCGCGCATGCTCAAGAACTGGGGCCTGGACCAGCTTGGCGACCACTCGCACCACGAGTCGATCGACGAGATGAAGCACGCCGACAAGCTCATCGAACGCATCCTGTTCCTCGAGGGACTGCCGAACATGCAGGGCCTCGGCAAGCTCATGATCGGCGAGGACGTGCGCGAAGTGCTCGATTGCGACCTCAAGCTCGAGCTGATCGCGCACCCGGACCTCAAGGCCGCGATCGTCCATTGCGAGAAAGTCGGCGACTACGTCAGCCGCGAGCTGCTCGAGGACATCCTCGAATCCGAGGAGGAGCACATCGACTT
>JAOUIM010000506.1 GCA_029884035.1 Aquincola sp.
GCGGCCCCGGCGAGGGGTAGAGGTAGAAGTGCTGCGGCGGCACGTAGTCGATCTTCTTCATCGCGTCGAGCAGCATGTTGCCCTCCAGGCCGATGGCGCCCACCCACACGAAATCGGGCTTGACATCCTTGACGCGGTTGGCGATGGGGCCGAAATCGCGGTTGCCGAAATCCCACTCGAGGAACAGCACCTCCGTGAGGCCGCGCTTCTTGATGGCCTCGCGAGCGCCGGCGCTCATGAACTGGATGGGCGGGAACTTGCTCGTCACCACCGCCACCGTCTTGGGCGGCTTGGGGCCGGCGGCGAGCGCGTCGAACACGCTGGCCGGCACGGTGTTGCCCGGGTCGGTGCCGAGAGACCAGGCCGGGAACGACATCTCGTACTTGGCCAGCGCCGGGATGCCGAGCGTGTGGTGCACCAGGACCTTGCCGTAGCGCTGCGCCACGCCCATCGCCGAGAGGATGCCCGGCGTGGCATAGGGGCCCATCAGCAGGTCGACCTTGTCGACCGTGACGAGCTGCTCATACAGCGTGCGCGCGAGGTCGGGCTTGCTCTGGTCGTCCTTGAGCAGCCACTCGAGCTTGCGCCCGAGCCAGCCGCCGCGCTTGTTGACCTGCTCGATGAAGATCTCGCCGACGATCTTGTGGATCTGCGCCGTGGCCGACAGCGGCCCGGTCAGCGCCAGCGTGCTGCCGATGCGGATGGGGCCCTGCTGCGCCCAAGCCGTCCCCGCGACCCCATTGAGGGCGGCGAGACCGGCCCCGAGCACGGTGCGGCGATTGAACCTCGGCGAATCTGGCGTCATGGTGTGTCTCCTGTGGTGGCGTTGAGAACGAACGCGAAGTCCAGCGTGGTGAAGGGCCGTTCGCTGGTGTGGCCATCGGGCGTGCGGCCCCGCTCGTGGCGGACCCAGTCGGCGACCAACGAGCCGCGCACGCCGAATGCCGCGTCGGCATCGAGAAAGGGATCGCCTTGTCGGAATACATGCGTGACCAGGCGCTCGTAGCCCGGCGCGCTGATGATGAAGCTCAGGTGCGCGGGGCGCCATGGGTGCCGCCCCAGGGCATGAAGCAGGCGGCCCACGGGCCCGTCGTGCGCGATCGGCCGCGGCACGGCGACCCCGGTGCTGAACAGAAAGCTGCCATCGGCGCCCGTGAGCAACCGTTCCTGCCCGGTGTCGTCGCCGGCACGACCCGCCCTGATCTCGGCCCCCGCGATCGGCGTGCCGTCGAGCGCAAGCACCCGGCCGCAAACGTAGCAGCGCTCGCCTGCATCGCTGCCACGGCCGGGCGCCGCGACGTCCGCGGGTGCCGAGGCCGCTACCGAGGCCTCGGTGCACCCTCTGGGCTTGCGCTGATTCAGCGCCGTCACCAGCGCCGACAGCCCGAGCGTGTCCGACAGCAATGTCACCTCGGGCCTGCCCGGGACATGCGCGCGCCCGCATTCGGCGAGAAAGCGCAAGCCTCCGTCCCACTCGGCTTCAGTGAGCTTGACCTCGCGCGCGAAGGCATGCAGGTGCTGCACCAAGCTCGTCATCACCTCGCGCAACCGCGCGTCGCCGGCGGCGGCGTGGCGGGCGATCACCGCCTGGGTGATGGTGTCTTCGTTGATATGGCGCATCCCGCGGCGACTCTAGACTTCCACTCTTGGCGCTCAAAGCGCCCAGCGGCAAAGCTTTATTCCGCGTTCAGGAAAACTGCGGGTTAACGTGCATCCATGGATCGCTGGACCGAAATCGAACTCTTCGTGCAAGTGGCCGAGCTCGGCAGCCTGTCGCGCGCGGCCGAGTCGCTGGGCTTGTCCAACGCTGCGGCCAGCCGCCACCTCGCCGCGCTGGAAGAGCGGCTGTCGGCGCGCCTGGTGCAGCGCAACACGCGGCGCCTGCGCCTCACCGACGTGGGCGAAGCTTTCTACCGGCGCTGCAAGCCGCTGCTGGGCGAGCTGCACGAGGCCGAGAACGCCGTCAACGAGACGGCGCTCAAGCCCACCGGGCTGCTGCGCGTGCAGGCCTCGCTGTCGTTCTCGATGATCGTCATCGCGCCGCTGCTGACCGAGTTCAACGAGCGCTACCCGGACCTGCGCATCGAGATGGTGGCATCCAACCGCTACCAGGACTTGCTCGAGAGCGGGATCGACGTGGCCGTGCGCAACCGCGAGTTCGAGAACGACTCGGCCATCACCGTGCGCCGCCTGGCCGAAACCAAGCGCGTGCTGGCCGCGTCACCGCAGTACCTGCAACGCAACGGCACGCCGCGCACGCCCGACGAGCTGGCGCGCCACCGCCTGCTGATCTACACCCTGGCCAACCACCCCAACGAACTGCGCCTCACGCGCGACGGCGTCGAGACCTCGCTGCACGTGCACGGCGTGCTCGAAGCCAACGATGGCCAGATCGTGCGCGCCGCGGCGCTGAAGCACCTGGGCATCCTGATGCAGCCGATGTACATCATCCACGACGACGTGATCGCCGGGCGCCTGGTGCCGCTGCTCACCGAGTGGGAGCTGCAGCGCCTGACCATCAACATCGCCTACCCGACGCGCCGGCACCTGCCGGCCAAGGTGCGCT
>JAOUIM010000508.1 GCA_029884035.1 Aquincola sp.
GATCCGCGGCGAGACGGGCCCTGGCAAGGAACTCGTGGCGCACGCCTGCCATGCCGGCAGCCGACGCAAGGAGCAGCCGTTCTTCGCGCTCAACTGTGCCGCCTTGCCCGAGAGCCTGGCCGAGAGCGAGCTCTTTGGCTACGCGCCGGGCGCCTTCACCGGCGCCTTGCGCGCCGGCCGGCCGGGCATGCTGGAACTCACCGACGGCGGCACGCTGTTCCTGGACGAGATCGGCGAGATGTCGGCCTACCTGCAGGCCAAGCTGCTGCGATTCCTGAACGACGGCAGCTTCCGTCGCGTCGGCGGCGACCGCGAGTTGAAGGCCGACGTGCGCATCATCAGCGCCACCCACCGGTCGCTGGAAGACATGGTGGCCGCCGGCAGCTTCCGGCAGGACCTGCTGTTCCGGCTGGACGTGCTGCAGCTGCACGTGCCGCCGCTGCGCGAGCGCACCGAAGACATCCTGCCGCTGGCCCGGGTCTTCCTCGAGCGCGCATGCGGCCAGACTGGCCGCCCGCCGGCGCGGCTGAGCAAGGCAGCTGGTGTAGCCCTGCTGGCCAACCCCTGGATCGGGAATGTGCGACAGCTCCAGAACGTGATCTTCCGCGCCGTCACGCTCAGTGAAGCGCCGGTGATCGACGTCGCCGACCTGGAACTGGCCGATGTCGGGGCCGCAGAAGCGTTGACCGCCGACGACGACGTCGGCAGCCTCGACGAGGCGGTGTCGAACTACGAGAAGGCCCTGCTCAGGCGCCTGTACCCGAAGTACCCGTCGACGCGCAAGCTGGCCGAGCGGCTGCGCACGTCGCACTCGGCGATCGCCGCACGGCTGCGCAAGCACGGCATCGGGCCCCAGCACCGGTAGGTTGACTGCACGCCGCCTCTCATCGACCCAGCCAGCGGCTCGGCGGTACGCCGTGCCAACGCTCGAATGCGTGGTTGAAGGCGCTCTGTTCGGCGTAACCCAGGCACAGCGCAACATGCGTCAGCGTCAGTTCGCCCTGTCGCAGCAGCCGTTCGGCCATCTGCCGGCGCTTCTCGTCCAGTACCTCGGAGAACGAATAGCCCAGGGCCTGCAGGCGCCGCTGAAAGGTCCGCGGGTGCAGACGGAGGTGCTCCGCCACGACCTCGAGCTTGGCCTGCGACGCGGGGATCAGCGTCTCCATGATGGCGTGGGATGCCGCGATCAGATCGTCCACACCAGTTGGCACGCGCTCCGAAAGATAGCGCTCCATGAAATCGTGGACCTGCGCATCGGGGTGCGGCATCGAAAGGCCGAGTACCCCGTGGTCGAATTGAAGGCCGTCCACCGGTTGCTCGAAGCGAGTGTCGGCGCCGAACGTGGCGGTGTATGACGCCAAGGGGCGCAAGGGCGCGTGGCGCATCAACACCCGGACGACAGGCAACCGCTGGCCCGCCACTTCGTTCATCGTCCGGTGCGTCTGCAACAAGGTTAGTTCAATCCAATGATCGGCCTCGGCGCGCAGCTTCGCCGGAAGCTGCACCGTGACAATCCCGCTGGACTCTGCAGGTTCGACGCAGAGTCGAAAGGCAGTGTTCTGGATGGCCAGAAACCGCGACAAGTCTCCCAGCGCGCTCTTCAGGTCCTTCGCGTGCCGGGCGTACAGAAGGAGCGGGCCCAGGAAGCTGAGGTCGCAGAACTTTGCCATCTTGATGCCGAAGGCCGGTTCGGCAAGCATGCGGCTTGCGATTCCGTATGCCTTCAACACGGACCGGAAGGAGATCCACTCCTGCGGCGCAGCCAGCAACTTGGAATCGAGCCCGGCCAGCCTGAAGACCACCTCGGGATCGCCACGCAGCGAGCGAACGCAGGCAGCGAAGCCGGCGAGCGTGCCGGCCCGAACGCGTTCATGGATCGTCGATGTCACCAAGGCCCTCCTCCCGAGCCGAAATCAAGAAAAAGACCAACCAAGCTTGCGGCCAGGGCCGTGACCGCTCGCCGTAGGATCGGCAAGTGTGGCAGCCACGAGCCACCCTTGCCATCGGGGAAGATCGTACATGGTCACCGACGTGCTCGAATCGCGTCACGAACCTTCAAGCGGAGCAGCATGATCACCCTCCACCACTGCGTCAGCGCACGCTCGTTCCGCCCTCTGTGGATGCTTGCCGAACTCGGGCTGCCCCACGAGCTGCGCATGCATCCGTTCCCACCACGTGCCCACGGGTCCGGCTTGCTCGATGTCAATCCGCTCGGCACGGTGCCCGTCTTCATCGACGGTGCCGTACGCATGACCGAGTCCTCGGCCATCTGTCAGTACCTTGCGTCTCGCCATCCCGCGGCACGGATGGAGGTCGCGGTTGACGAGCCGGACTACGGCGCCTACCTCAACTTCCTGCACCTCGGCGAAGCGACCCTGACCTTCCCGCAGACCCTTGTTCTCCGATACGCGCACTTCGAGCCGCCAGAGCGTCGGCAACCGCAGGTGGCTGAGGACTATGCGAGGTGGTTCCTGTCCCGGCTGCGCACGCTCGAGCCCTTGCTGGAGCGGGAGCAGTTCCTCTGCGCGGGGCGCTTCACCGCCGCCGACATCTCGGTGGGATA
>JAOUIM010000507.1 GCA_029884035.1 Aquincola sp.
TCCTCCGGCACGCCGCCGCAGAACGGGTGCGCGCTGACGTCCATGCGGCCGGCCTCGAAGTCGAAGCCCAGCAGGCCGACGATGCGCTGGCATAACGCGCGCTGCGCCTCGATGCCGAACGGCCCCTGCGGCACGGCAGGCTTCTCGCGCGACTGCTTGTCGATCACGCGGTCGATCAGGCCCGGCAGCCACTGCCGCACCTCGCCGAAGACACGGTCGAGCGTGGCGCTGGTCATGCCCGGCTCGTAGCGGTCCATCAGCGCGTCGTATCTCGCCAGGCCGCTCTGCTGTGACAGCAACGCCGCTTCCTCGCGCGCGATCGCGAGCACCGGCTTCCAGGTCTGGACAAAGCCTGCCCAATCGTTGGCCGGGCGTTGCGTGCGCCATGCGTGCTCGCATCGCGACGTGGCCATCTGCCGGCGCTGGACCAGGCTCTCGGGCAGTGCGTTGGCCAGGTGCCAGTCGCGCCGCATCTCGCGCAGGTTGGCGCGCTGCAGATCCGACAGCGGCTCCTGCTCGGCGCGCGCGAGGCGATCGGCGAGCGTCCGATCGGTGCGCAGACGGTGCATCAGCGCAGCCAGCTCGGCCAGCGCGGCGGCGCGCGCCTCGTTGCCCTTGGGCGGCATGTTGGCCGCCTGGTCCCAGTGCACGATCGACGCGAGGTGGCCGAAGCGGTGCAGCTGAAGCTGGTGCTCGACCAGCGTATCGTAGGTCGGGGTGCTCATCTCCATCCTGTCATTGTCTTGCCGATCGAATTCATCCCGCGCTGAAGGCCCCGGGAAAGACCCACAGCAGCGCCGCGGTCATCGTGACGTAGCGCGCGAACTTGCCGATCGCCATGTAGAGCACGCAGGACCAGAACGGCATCTTCAACCAGCCCGCCACTGCGCACAGCGGATCGCCGACCGCGGGCAGCCACGACAGCAGGCAGGCCTTGGGGCCGAAGCGCCGCAGCCATTGCAGCGCACGCAACTCGGCCGGCCTGCGGTGCCGCACCTTTTCGTAGGCCACCTCGACACCATAGCCCATCCACCAGCTGATGGCGCCGCCGAGCGTATTGCCGGCAGTGGCCACCCACACCGCTGGCCAGAACAACTCGGGATTGAGCTTGACGAGGCCGAAGACCGCGGGCTCGCTGCCCATCGGCAGCAGGGTGGCCGAGATCATCGCGACCACGAACACGGTCGTCAGGCCGAACTTCGGCAACGCCAACGCGGCCAGCAGCGAGTGCATCCAGGCTTCCATGCGCGAGGGATTATCCGTACGCGCAGACAGGCAGCTGTTGCAGTCGCGACGCACCGGGCCGTGGCTATACTTGCGCCTCTTTTTTCAGCACCCGCCCTCTGCGATGACGACCCCAAGACGCCTGCTGCGTCGTCCCCCGAGGACCGCGCCGCGAACCCGGGTCGGCTCGGTGTGCGCAGCGACCGTGACATGAAACTCGGCGCATTCGAGTTGCCGAACCGACTGTTCGTCGCGCCGATGGCGGGAGTGACGGACCGGCCGTTTCGCATGCTGTGCCGGCGCCTGGGTGCCGGCCACGCGGTCAGCGAAATGGTCACGTCGCGTCGCGAGCTGTGGAGTTCGCTGAAGACATCGCGCCGCGCCGACCATAGCGGCGAGCCAGGCCCGATCGCGGTGCAGATCGCGGGCGTGGACCCGGCGGAGATGGCCGACGCCGCGCGCTACAACATCGACCGCGGCGCGCAGATCATCGACATCAACATGGGCTGCCCGGCCAAGAAAGTGTGCAACGTGTTCGCGGGTTCCGCGCTGATGAGCAACGAGCCGCTCGCGCTGGCGATCGTCGAGGCCGTGGTCGCCGCCTGTGCGCCGCGCGGCGTGCCGGTGACGCTGAAGATGCGCACCGGCCGCCGCGAGGGCGAGAGGAACGCGGTCGCGCTGGCGCGCCGCGCCGAGGCTGCCGGCATCACGATGCTGACCGTGCATGGCCGCACGCGTGAGCAGGGTTTCAAGGGCCTGGCCGAGTACGACACGATCGCCGCGGTGAAGGCCGCGCTCACGATCCCCGTAGTCGCCAATGGCGACATCGACTCGCCCGAGAAGGCGCGCGATGTGCTCGCCCACACCCGGGCCGACGCGCTGATGATTGGCCGCGCGGCACAGGGCCGGCCGTGGATCTTCCAGGACGTGGCGCACTTCCTGGCGAGCGGCAATCGGCTGGCCGCGCCCACCGTGTCCGATGTCGCGCGCTGGTTGACCGAGCACCTGCACGATCACTACGCGCTTTATGGCGAATGCAGCGGCGTGCGCAGCGCGCGCAAGCACATCGGCTGGGCCCTGAGGGAGTTGCCCGGCGGCGAGGTCTTTCGTGCCGAGATCAACCGCATCGACGACTGCGCCGCACAGGTGCGCGCGGTGGGCGACTGGTTCGCGCGTTTGGCCGAATCGCACGAGAGGCTGCCGCGCATTGCGCGCGCGGCAGCCGCCAACGACGACGAGATCGCATTGACCGCATGAGCAAGAAACACATCGAAGGGTGCGTGAGGGACAGCCTCGAGCAGTACTTCAAGGACCTGCGCGGCGCGGAGCCGCACTCGCT
>JAOUIM010000105.1 GCA_029884035.1 Aquincola sp.
CGGACACTGCGTCGACATCTGTCCCTCGGACATCATGCACATCGACAAGACCTATCGGCGCGCCTACAACATCGAGCCGAACATGTGCTGGGAGTGCTACTCCTGCGTGAAGGCCTGCCCGCAGCACGCGATCGACGTGCGCGGCTATGCCGACTTCGCCCCGCTGGGCCACAGCGTGCGCGTCGATCGCGACGAACGCAAAGGCACGATCGCCTGGCGGATCAAGTTCCGCAACGGCACGGAGAAGAACTTCCTGTCGCCCATCACCACGAAGCCGTGGGGCGAGGCAATCCCCAAGCTCTCGGAGGTTCCCGGGCCGAGCAAGGAAATGCGCGACGGCGAGTTGCTCTACAACGAGCCGAAATACATCCGCCTGGATGACGGCGGCCTGCGCACGCTCGCGGCCGCAGGTCTCAAGCTCAAGATGGGGGTGACCTACTGATGGCCTACGAAACGATCATCGAAGACGGCATCGATATTCTTGTCGTCGGTGCAGGCCTTGGCGGCACGGGCGCCGCCTGGGAAGCGAGATTCTGGGGCCAGAACAAGAAGATCGTGATCGCCGAGAAGGCCAATATCGATCGCTCGGGTGCGGTCGCGCAGGGTCTGTACGCGATCAACTGCTACATGGGCACGCGCTGGGGCGAGAACCAGCCCGAGGACCATGTGCGCTACGCGCGCATCGACCTGATGGGGATGGTGCGCGAAGACCTGCTGTTCGACATGGCCCGTCACGTGGACTCCACGGTGCACCAGTTCGAGGAGTGGGGCCTGCCGATCATGAAGGACCCGAAGACCGGGCGCTATCTGCGTGAAGGCCGGTGGCAGATCATGATCCACGGCGAGTCCTACAAGCCCATCGTGGCCGAGGCCGCCAAGAAGTCGGCCGACAAGGTCTTCAACCGCATCTGCGTCACCCACCTCCTGATGGACGACAGCCGCGAGAACCGGGTGGCCGGCGCCGTCGGCTTCAACGTCCGCACGGGCAACTACCACGTCTTCAAGTCCAAGACCGTTATCTGCGGCGCCGGCGGTGCGTCCAACATCTTCAAGCCGCGCTCGGTGGGTGAAGGCTCGGGCCGCACCTGGTATGCGCCGTGGTCGTCCGCGTCCGCCTACGGCCTGATGATCAATGCCGGCGCCAAGATGACGCAGATGGAAAACCGCATCGTGCTGGCGCGATTCAAGGACGGTTATGGCCCGGTCGGCGCGTACTTCCTGCACCTGAAGACCTATACGCAAAACGGCCTGGGCGAAGAGTACGAATCGAAGTGGTTCCCCGAACTGCAGAAGATGGTCGGCAAGGAATACCTCGATCCAGAGGCTTCGCACCTGACGCACCGGCCGATCCCGACCTGCCTGCGCAACCACGCGTTGATCAGTGAAGTCAATGCCGGCCGCGGCCCGATTCACATGGTGACCATGCGCGCCTTCCAGGACCCGCACCTGGAGGAGGTCGGCTGGGAGAACTTCCTCGGCATGACCGTCGGCCAGGCGGTGCTCTGGGCCGCGACCGACGTGGACCCGAAGAACGAGAATCCCGAACTGACCACCTCCGAGCCCTATGTGATGGGCTCGCACGCGACCGGTTCGGGCGCCTGGTGCTCCGGCCCCGAGGACATCTCGCCGCCGGAGTACTTCTGGGGCTACAACCGCATGACGACCATCGAGGGCCTGTTCGGCGCCGGCGACGCGGTCGGCGGCACACCGCATGCCTTCTCGTCCGGCTCGTTCACAGAAGGGCGCCTGGCCGCGAAGGCCGCCTGCAAGTACATCGACGACGGCAAGGGCGAAGGCATCGTCGTGTCCGACGAGCAGATCAGGCGCCGCAAGGAAGAGATCTACAAGCCCCTGGAGCACTACCGGATCTACCGCAACGAGATCGTGGCGGGCGATGTCAACCCGCACTACATCAACCCCAAGCAGGGCCTGGACCGCCTGCAGAAGCTGATGGACGAGTATTGCGGCGGCGTGACCGTCAACTACATGACCAACGAGAAGCTTCTGAACATCGGTCTGAAGAAGCTCAAGATCATGGAGGAAGACCTCGAGAGCCTGGCCGCCAAGGACATCCACGAGTTGCTGCGTGCATGGGAACTGAAGCATCGCCACCGTGCCGCCGAGTGCGTCACGCAGCACACGCTGTTCCGCAAGGAAACGCGTTGGCCCGGCTACTACTATCGGGGCGACGCGATGAAGGTGGACGACGCGAACTGGCATGTGCTGACGGTGTCGCGCCGCGATCCGAAGACGGGCGAATACACGATGGAGAAGGCGCCTTGTTATCACCTGGTCGGGGATGAGAAGTAGCAAGATCCCCGGGCACACGCGTGAACATCATTGAAAAGACGGACGAAGAGATCCTGGCCCTGGCCAAACCTTTGTGGCGCGACCTCGTCAAGTACTCGAACGAAGGCAGTTACGGGGAATTCGCCAGGAACTTTTCCAGTACGCTGGCCCGTGCCATGGACCAGGTGGTCGCGGGCCACCAGTTTGCGAATAGCGACTTGGCGCGCAATCTGTCTGAAGAATTTGACTCGCTCGGCATCATTCGCCGGGGCGAGCATGTGACGGTTCTCTTCCGGCAGCGCAGCACCAAGAAGCCCGGCGAGTGGCTGGGCCGGCTTGTCCTCGGCTACGAGGACGGAAAGCTCAGGATCTTCGGTGCGTCCATCTTCTGAACATGTCATCGGGATCTGAAGTGAGCGAAGTCATCCGCGAGGGCAAGTTCGTCGAGCTGACCTACAAGGTGACCGACAGGAAATCGGGGCATGTGCTCACCCGGGTCGAGTTCCCGCTCGGCTATGTCCACGGTCACAATGAAATCCTCGCCCCGTCGGTCCATCGGGAGCTCGAGGGCAAGTCCGCTGGCGACGTCATCGAAGTGGCGATCGACGGCAACCAGATCTTCGGCCCGAGGGACGAGTCGCTGGTTTTTTCCGATGCCCTCGAGAACGTCCCCGAGGAGTATCGGCAAGTCGGCACCTCCATCCTGATGGAGAACGACAAGGGTCAGACCCGCAGCTTTCTCGTGACGCAGATGGACGACGAGACGCTCACGGTCGACGGCAACAATCCGCTGTGCGGCAGGCAGGTCGTGTTCACGCTCGAGATACTGACCGTGCGCGACGCCACCGAGCCAGAGACAAAGGCGGGCGGAGCGATCCCTGCGGGAGCCGATGTCGACAGGTCGCTGTTGAGGCCTGTTTGAGCGGCAACCCTCACTTCAACACTCGAAAGGCGACTCATGAGCGATCAGAAGCAGCCCCCCACCAAGGTTCCTGACGGCCAATCGCGTTTCTTGACAACGCGACAGATGCCGCCGAACGAAAAGGGGTTCGTCGGTTACGAGACCGTCTGGGTCCCGTTCCAGAAGGAAGCCGAATACAAGACGCCGAAGCAGCCGTAGGGGAGTTGTCGCGGCACGATCGGCGGCGCATGGCCCGCAAGCCCGCCTCGGGCGCTTGCACGCATGGCCGCGCCTGCCAGGTGTGCCGCGCGGCGGTGGCCGGTGGAATAAGCATATAAGGTGATATTCCGATCGGGCCGGCCGCCTGGGCCGACAATGCGCTCCCACGGAGCGCACCATGGATCACCTGCATCCCACCAAAGCGTACGAGATCATCAAGGACAGCCCGAACACGCTGCTGATCGACTGCCGTACCGAGGTCGAGTTCTTCTACGTCGGCCACCCGACCGATGCGATCAACATCGAGTGGAACACGGCACCGGAATTCGAGGTCAATCCGCACTTTGCCGACCAGGTGCTGCGCATGGCGGGCCGCAAGGACCGTCCGATCATCCTGATCTGTCGCAGCGGAAAGCGCTCGGTGGATGCGGGGCTGGAGCTCGAAAGGCACGGCTTTTCCAACGTCTCCAATGTGCTCGAGGGATTCGAAGGCGAACTCGACCACGAGCACCATCGCGGCAAGCTCGGCGGCTGGCGCAAGCACGGCCTGCCCTGGCGGCAAGTGTAGGCGCGGGCCGCGGCCGGGCGGGCGCCGGCCACACCGTGTCGAGCGACACCGTCTGGCGGCCTCCCCCTATAGATCGGAGTACTTCTTCGCGTTGCCGCGTGCGCGGTCGATCGGGTACTTGCGCGCATTGGCGGCGAGCTTGCTGCGCACGGCCTCGTCCAGATCCACCTCCAGCACCGCGGCCAGACGCACCAGATACACGAGCACGTCGGCGATCTCGTCGCGAACACGGCGCGCGGTGGCAGGCTCGCGCGCCACCTCGCGCGAGGCCTCCTCGCTCAGCCACTGGAACAGCTCCACCAGCTCGCCGACCTCACCGGTCAGCGCCATCGTCAGGTTCTTCGGCGAGTGGAACGGCTCCCAGTCGCGTTCACGCGCGAACTGCCCGATCGCTGCCTGCAGCCCGGTCACATCGACCAGTGGCTGCCCGGCCGGGGCCGAGTGCGGCGGCGGCCGGCGCTGGCTCACGGGCGTCGGCGCATGGAGTCATCCATCCGCGAATCCTATCCGTGGTCGCCGCGCTCGAGGCGGGCCGGCGTATACCCCCAACGGGCAGGTCAGGCTACGCCCTAGCGGGAATAGACGCGCGCTGGCACCTCACGTCCAATCGCGCGACTTGCGCACGCCGGGCGCAGTGGTCGTTTTGCCCTGCGCACGCAGAGCCGGCCCAGCCGACCACGATCTCGACCCAAGCCCATGCCCTCATCGCCGCTGCATGACCCGCTCGCCGATCCACAGGCGGGAGCGGCGCACGAGACCCGCAAGACCACCTGCTACATGTGCGCCTGCCGCTGCGGCATCCGCGTGCACCTGCGCGACGGCAAGGTCCGTTACATCGACGGCAACCCCGACCACCCGCTCAACCAGGGCGTGATCTGCGCCAAGGGCAGCTCGGGGATCATGAAGCAGTACTCGCCGGCGCGGCTGACCCGGCCGCTCAAGCGCCGCGAAGGCGCCGAGCGCGGCGCCGGCGACTTCGTCGAGATCGAGTGGGAAGAGGCGTTCGCGACGCTCGCCGAGCGCCTGGCCAAGATCCGCGCCACCGATCCCAAGAAGTTCGCGCTGTTCACCGGGCGCGACCAGATGCAGGCGCTCACCGGCCTGTTCGCGCGCCAGTTCGGCACCCCCAACTACGCGGCGCACGGTGGCTTCTGCTCGGTCAACATGGCTGCCGGGCTGATCTACACGATCGGTGGCTCGTTCTGGGAGTTCGGCGGGCCCGACCTCGACCGCGCCAAGCTGTTCGTGATGATCGGCACCGCCGAGGACCACCACAGCAATCCGCTGAAGATCGCGATCGCCAAGTTCAAGCGCGACGGCGGCCGCTTCGTCTCGATCAACCCGGTACGCACCGGCTACTCGGCCGTCGCCGACGAATGGGTGCCGATCCGCCCGGGCACCGACGGCGCCTTCCTGCTCGCGCTGATCCACGAGATCCTCGCCAAGGGCCTGTACGACCGCGACTTCGTCGTGCAATACACCAACGGCGGTGAGCTCGTGAACCTCGACGACGCGCACGACGAGTACGGCATGTTCGTGCGCACCGAGGTGCCGCAGGAAGAGGCCTGCTACGACCCGCAGAACAAGCTGTGGTGGGACCGGCACGCGAACAAGGCCGTGCTGTCGCACGCCGAGGGTGCCGACCCCTTCCTGCTCGGCGAGTTCAGGCTGGCCGACGGCACGCCGGTCAAGCCCGCATTCCAGCTGCTGTCCGACCGCGTCAAGGACTACACGCCCGAGTGGGCGGCGCAGATCACCGGCATCCCGGCCGACACCATTCGCCGCCTCGCGCACGAGATGGGCGTCACAGCGCGCGACCAGCGCATCGAACTGCCGATCGCGTGGACCGACGCCTGGGGGCGCGAGCACGATACCGTCACCGGCAATCCGGTCGCGTTTCACGCGATGCGCGGGCTGGCGGCGCACTCCAACGGCTTCCAGACGATTCGCGCGCTCGGCATCCTGATGTCGCTGCTGGGCACGATCGACCGCCCCGGCGGCTTTCGCCACAAGGCGCCCTTCCCGCGGCCGATCCCGCCGTGTGCGCGCACGCCCAACGACGCGCGCGCGGTCAAGCCGAACAGCCCGCTGGACGGCATGGCCCTGGGCTGGCCCGCCGACCCCGACGACCTGTTCGTCAACGACGACGGCTCGCCGGTGCGTATCGACAAGGCGTTTTCGTGGGAGTACCCGCTGTCGGTGCACGGGCTGATGCACAACGTCGTCACCAACGCGTGGCGCGGCGACCCCTACCGCATCGACACCCTGCTCATCTTCATGGCCAACATGTCGTGGAACTCCACGATGAACACGGTCGAGGTGCGCAAGATGCTCAACGACCGCGACGAGAGCGGGCAATACAAGATTCCCTTCCTCGTCGTCGCCGACGCCTTCCACTCGGAGATGACGGCGTTCGCCGACCTGATCCTGCCCGACACCACCTACCTCGAGCGCCACGACGTGATGTCGATGCTCGACCGGCCGATCAGCGAGTTCAGCGGCCCGGTCGACTCGGTGCGCATCCCCGTCGTGCCGCCCAGCGGCGAGTGCAAGCCGTTCCAGGAGGTGCTGATCGAACTGGGCTCGCGCCTCGCGCTGCCGACCTTCGTCACCAAGGACGGCCAGCGCAAGTACCGCAACTACCCCGACTTCATCGTCAACTGGGAGACCGAGCCCGGCTCGGGCATCGGGTTCCTGGCGGGTTGGCGCGGCAAGGGCGGCGAGAAGTCCTTCATCGGCGAGCCCAATCCGCGGCAGTGGGAGATGTACGAGCAGCACGACTGCGTGTTCCACCACGAATTGCCGCGCAGCTATCAGTACATGCGCAACTGGAACCAGGGCTACCTCGAGTGGAGCCGGGCCATGCGAATCACGCGTTATGCGGAGCCGATCCTGATCCACCTGTACTCGGAGGTGCTGCAGCACTTCCGAAGCGCCGCGCAGGGCCGCGGCATCACGCGCAAGCCGCCCGAGCATCTGAAGAAGCGCATCGAGACCTACTTCGATCCGCTGCCCTTCTACTACGAGCCGCTGGAATCGCACGTCACCGACAAGCACAAGTACCCGCTGGCCGCAGTGACGCAGCGGCCGATGGCGATGTACCACTCGTGGGACTCGCAGAACGCCTGGCTGCGCCAGATCCACACGTTCAACCTCCTGTACATCAACACCCAAACCGCGCGCGCCGCCGGCATCGACGACGGCGACTGGGTGTGGGTGGAGTCGCAGTGGGGCCGCGTGCGCTGCAAGGCGGCGCACTCGCAAGCGGTCGAGCCCGGCACGGTGTGGACCTGGAACGCGATCGGCAAGGCCTCGGGCGCATGGAATCTCGAGCCCGACGCCAACGAGTCTCGCGACGGCTTCCTGCTCAATCACGTGATCTCCGAGGAGCTCCCGGTGCGCGGCAGCGATGCGCGCGTGTCCAATTCCGATCCGATCACGGGTCAGGCTGCGTGGTACGACGTGCGCGTGCGCGTCGTCAAGGCCGGACCCGAGGAGAGCGCGCACACCGAGCCGCGCTTCGAGCCGATGCGCCGCTATCCCGGCATGGTCCAGCGGCCGAGCGAACTGAAGACCGACGTGAAGGCCGCGAAATGAGCAGGCGCCAGCTCGCCCTGGTCATCGACCTGAACGTGTGCGTCGGCTGCCACGCCTGCGTGACGAGCTGCAAGGAATGGAACGACGCTGGCGCCGCCGGCCCGATGACCGACCAGAACCCCTACGGTGCCGACCCGAGCGGTACCTTCTTCAACCGCGTGCAGACCTTCGAGGTCGGCGAATACCCGCACACCGAGACGGTGCACTTCCCCAAGAGCTGCCTGCACTGCGAGGACCCGCCCTGCGTGCCGGTGTGCCCCACCGGCGCCTCGTACAAGCGCGAGGAAGACGGCATCGTGCTGGTCGACTACGACAAGTGCATCGGCTGCAAGTACTGCAGCTGGGCCTGCCCCTACGGCGCGCGCGAGCTCGACGCCAACCAGAAGGTAATGAAGAAGTGCACGCTGTGCGTGGACCGCATCTACGACCCCAAGCTGCCCGAGGCGGACCGCAAGCCCGCCTGCGTCAAGGCCTGCCCGACCTCGGCGCGCATCTTCGGCGACATCCACGATCCCCAGTCCGAAGCGTCATTGGCGATCCGCGAGAACGGCGGCTACGCACTGATGCCCGAGTGGGGTACCCAGCCGGCGAATCATTACCTGCCGCGGCGCAAGACACGCCTGCGCATCCACGCCGACGAGCTGGTGCGCTCCGACAACCCGCTGGCCGTCGAGGGCCACCTGCCAAAACCGGCACCCGGTGCATCCACCCTCGAGGACGCGAGCTTCTAGCCATGCATCCCGCCTGGTCCGTCGTCTTCCTGACCACGCTCATCGGCGCCGGCCAGGGCCTTTTCCTTGCGCTGGTCGCTCTGCAGTTCTACGCGGTGGTGGGTCTGCAGCCGCCCGGCCAAGGCGATGCGCTGTTCGTGGCGGGCAGCGCGATCGCACTGGCGCTGCTGGTGGGCGGCCTCGTCGCTTCGTTCTTCCATCTCGGGCGGCCCGAGCGTGCTTGGCGCTCGGCGGCGATGTGGCGCACGTCGTGGCTGTCTCGCGAGGTCATCGTGCTGCCGGCCTTCATGGGCACGGTGGCCCTGTACGGGCTGCTGCACGCCACCGGCTGGAGGCCGGTGCTACTGACGTCCGGAGGCGGGCTGGCGATCGATCTTGGCCTCGTGGTGGGCGTCGTCGGGACGATGTTGGCCTTTGCGCTGTTCGTGTGCACCGGGATGATCTACGCCTGCCTGCGCTTCCTGGCCGAATGGAACACTCCGCTGACGCCGGTCAATTACACGCTGCTCGGCGGCGCGTCGGGTTTTTCGCTGGCTGCCGCCCTGGCTGCCGCGGTCGAGCCGCAGCGTGTGGGCTTCCTCGCGGGCTGGGCAATCGTGCTCACCGCGCTGGGCGCCGTCGGGCGCGTCACTTCGCTGATGCGCAACGCGCGTCTGAAACCGCGCTCGACCGTGCAGACGGCCATCGGCGTCAAGCACCCCCAGATCGTGCAACGGTCGATGGGTTTCATGGGCGGCTCGTTCAATACGCGCGAGTTCTTCCACGGCGCCACGGCGGGGTGGCTGCGCGCGGTCAAGCCCGCGTTCATCGTGCTGGCCTTCGTGTTGCCGTTGATCCTGCTTGCAGCAGGGCGGGCGCAACGCGCAGACGACTCCGCGTTGCTGCTCACCCTCGCGTTTGCCGTCCAGTACGTCGGCCTGCTCGCCGAGCGCTGGTTCTTCTTCGCACAGGCGCGGCACCCGCAAAACCTCTACTACCAGGCGGTGGCGTGAGACGTGCCCGACCTTGGGCCATCGGTGCCGCCTTGATGCTCGCAGCCGGCACCGCGGCCGCTGCGGCCGGCGCGGCCGCGGCCACCTGGCCGTGGTGGGTCTGGCCGCTCGCGCTGTTCTGCGCCTGTTTCCTGATGGGCATCGTCGCGGTGCCGGCCGGCATCGGCGGCGGCACGCTGTTCGTGCCGATCATCGGGGGCTTCTTCCCGTTCCACCTCGACTTCGTCCGAGGCGCTGGCCTGCTCGTAGCGCTGGCCAGTGCGCTGGCCGCCGCGCCGATGCTGATGCGTGGTGGGCTGGCAAGCCTGCGGCTGGCCCTGCCGCTGGCGGTGCTGGCCTCGGCCAGTTCAATCGGCGGCGCACTACTAGGGCTGGCCCTGCCGGTGGCTGCGGTGCAGATCGCGCTCGGTGTCATCGTGCTGGGCATCGTCGCCCTGATGCTGGTGGCCAAGAAGTCCGAGTTTCCGCATGTGAGCGCACCCGACGCACTGGGCACCGCGCTGGCAATGCACGGCGTGTTCATCGACGGTGCCACCGGGCGGCGCATCGACTGGCAGGTGCACCGCACCGCCGCCGGGCTCGTGGTGTTCCTGGTCATCGGCGTGCTGGCCGGCATGTTCGGCATCGGTGCCGGCTGGGCCAACGTGCCGGCGCTCAACCTGCTCATTGGG
>JAOUIM010000106.1 GCA_029884035.1 Aquincola sp.
GCCGACGTGCACGATCACGTAGTCGCCGACCGCCACGCCGGGCGTCAGCGCCACCGAGACGCCCTTGCGCACGCCGCCGAGGTCCACCGTGGCCTGGTCGCCGTCGTCGAGCGCGACGATGCGCGCGGGCAGGGCTAGGCACATGCCGCGATCTCCTCGGTCCGGGTCGTATCGATCAAGCCGCGGGCCAGCGCGTCGGCTGCGATCCAGGCCTGGCCGAGCGCCAGGCCCGCATCGCCGGGGCCCGGCCCCTGCGGCTGCTGCACCTGCAGGCCCGCGGCGTCGAGCGCAGCGACGAGGCGGCGCGTCAGCAGCCGGTTGTAGAAGCAGCCGCCGCCGAGCACCACGGTCGGCGTGTCGGCGATGCGCGCGGCCGCGATGCTGGCGCGCGCCAGGCTGTCGGCCAGTCCGGCATGGAAGCGCGCCGCGGCCTCGCCCGGATCGGCGCGTTCGAGGCATTGCGATACGAGCGGCCGCAGATCCAGCGCCACGTTGCCGGGCACCGTCACCGCATGCGACTCGAGCCAGTCGGTCGCCGCGCGTTCGAGCGCGATCGCCGCCTGCGCCTCCGCGGCCTGCCGCACGCTCAGGCGCAGCAGGCCGGCCATCGCATCGAACCAGCGGCCGGTGCTGGTGGTGGTCGGGCAGTTCAGCCCGCGCTCGAGCATCATGCGCACACCCTCGGCGAGCCGCTCGCCCACCACCGGCGCGAAGCACGGCACGATCTCCTCGCCGCGGCCCAGCGCGTGCAATGCCGCGGCGCCCATGCGCCAGGGCTCGCGCGCCGCGACGTCGCCGCCGGGCAGCGCCAGCGGCGTCAGATGGCCGAGCCGCTGCCAGTCTGTGCCGGCCACCCGCAGGACCTCGCCACCCCAGGCGTTGCCGTCGGTGCCCAGGCCCACGCCGTCCAGCGCGAGCCCGATCACCGGTGCCACGCTGCCCTGCTCGGCCTGCACCACGCCAATGTGCGCATGGTGGTGCTGCACCGGCAGCGCGGGCACGCCCAGACGCGCGGCCAGCGCCTGCGCCAGCCGCGTGCTCTCGAAGTCCGGGTGCAGGTCGTGCGCCACCGCGTCGACGCGGCCGCCGGCGGCGCGCAGCAGCGCCTCGACGGAGGCCTCGAGCGCGAGGCAGGCCTCGGGCGTGCCGAGGTCGCCGTGCAGCGGCGACCAGTGCACCGTGTCGCCGTCGAGCAGGCAGGCGGTGTTCTTCAGCCACGCGCCGACCGCCAGCACACGCGCCGGTGCGGCGCGTGGCAGCGACCGCGTCGTGTGCACGCTCACGTGGCGGCCCCCTGGACGGACGTCACCTGAGCCAGCCGCGCCTCCAGCTCGGCGATGCGCGCCTTCAGCGCCGCGGTCTCGTCGCGCGATGCCGGCACGACTGCCGCGGCTGGCTCGCCGACCTCGCCCTGCAACCAGTCGAGCCAGGCGTCCATGCCCTGCCCGCTCTTGGCCGACAGCAGCAGCACCTCGATCGCCGGGTTGACGCGACGCGCGTAGGCGATGCAGTGCGCCACGTCGAAGTCCACGTGCGGCAGCAGGTCGGACTTGGTCAGCACCATCAGCTTCGCGGCGGCGAACATGTCCGGGTACTTCAGCGGCTTGTCCTCGCCCTCGGTCACCGACAGGATCGCGACCTTGGCGCGCTCGCCCAGGTCCCACATCGCGGGGCACACCAGGTTGCCAACGTTCTCGATGAACAGCAGCGAGCGCGCGCCACGCTCGAGCAGGTGCGCGTGATGATCGTCGTGCGCCGGGCCGTGCGCATGCGCGTGCAGCGGCAGGCGCTCGAACGCCGCCGCGACCATCGGCGCGTCGAGGTGGCAGCCCTTGCCGGTGTTGACCTGGATTGCCGGCACGCCGGTGGCACGGATGCGGTCGGCGTCGTGATGCGTCTGCTGGTCACCCTCGATCACCGCGAGCCGCAGATCGGGCTGCGCACGCCGAAGCGCCTCGATCGTGGCCACCAGGAGCGTCGTCTTGCCCGAGCCGGGGCTCGATACCAGGTTGTAGGCCACGACGCCGTGGGCCTCGAAGTGCGCGCGGTTGGCGCGCGCGACGCGGTCGTTGGCACCGAGCACGTCGGCCTCGAGCCTGATCGCGCGCTCCGCACTCATGCCGGGAACCGACACGCGCGCCGAGTTGGCGCCGAAGTCGAGGTCGGCGTCGTGTGCGTGGCCGTGGGTATGGTCATGCGTGTGGCCGTGCCCGTGCGCATGGCCTTCGGGGTTGGAACAGCCGCAAACGACGCACATGATCGATCTCCTCAGCTTTCTTGCACGATCAACTCGCGCACCTTCAGCTCGGTGCCGCCGGTGGGCGTGAGCTGCCAGCGTCCGCAATGCGGGCAGGCATCGGTGCGCGAGGCGATCGCGACGCTACGGCTGCAGGCCATGCACCAGGCGGTGCCGGCGGGCTCGTCGATCTCGATCTGCGCGCCGGCGAGAACGGTGCCCGGCGTCATCGCCTCGAGCGCGAACCGAAGCGCGCGAACCTCGACGCCCGCCAGTGCGCCGGCCTCGAGCGAAAGGCGTGTCACACGCGTGAAGTGCTCGCGCGCTGCCGCGTCCTCGACCACGCGCAGGATGCCGCCGGCCAGGCTCATCTCATGCATGGTGGTTCTCCGCCTCGACCGTGAAGGCCAGGCAGGGGTCGAGCGTCGCCGCCGCCAGGCGCACTTGTGCCGGCGCGAGTACGCCATCACGAAGCAGGTGTGCAAACGCGCCCTGCGGATGGAAGTTCCACTCGGTGGGCGCCAGCACCTGGTAGCGCGCGGCGCGCGCAGATCCCGCATCACGTTCACCGGCCTCGAGACGGACCCAGTGGATCAGCAGGCCGCGCGACATCTCGGTCCAGGCAATGCCTTCGCCGTCGCCAGTCGCCATGGCCCCAGCGGCCAGCGGCGTGCCGACCGCGAGCTGCGCGACCTCGGCCAGGCGGGCCCCGAGGCGGTCCCACGCGGTGGACACCGGCCTCACGCGTCCGTGACGCGTCCACGGTCCGGTCTCGGCGGTGGCGCCCTGCCAGGTCGGGCACTCGGCAAACGCGGGGTCGGCCGCGATCGCCGCAGCCAGAGTGCGCATGGCCCCCTCGGCATCGGTGAGCACATCGAGCGGCCGGCAGGGCCAGCCGATCGCGCGCGCGTCGTCGCGCACGGCCGCCAGCCATCGTGCGACCGGATGGTCCCGCCCGCGCGACCATTCGTCGAGCCAGGCCGCGGGATCGCGTTGCCATGCGGCCAGCCAGGCTGCGGGCGCCATGCCGAACAGGCGCCGTTCGAGCCATCCCGGCAGCGCGACTTCGGTGGCCGCGAGCGCGGCCTCGAAAGCGTTGCCGGTCATCGGCGGCACCGACATCACCGGTGCGTCGCGCAGCCAATGCGCCGTGACCGCCGCCGCAGCGTCGGGCGCCAACGTTGGCATGTCGAGCGTGAAGCGCTGCAGGTGCTCGCGCACCGTGTGCAGCGCGATCGGGCGTGCATCACGCGCGCGCTCGGCGTCGCTGTCGAAGGTTCCGAGTGCGGCACGCAACGCACGCCGCGAGGTGCTGCGCTGCGCATCGGCGCACAGCGTGAACACGGCGCCGATGATGTCGGGCAACAGCGCGGCATGGCGTCCCGCCGTGAGTCGCTGCAGCAGCTCGGCACCGACCATCGGGCGCTCGCAGCACACCGAGGGATCCGCGCCGGGGCGCAGGACCAGCCGGCCCGCGAGCCCGTCGGGTGTCATCGTTCGGCTCCCGAAGGCGTTGCCGCGGCGCGGCCAAGCAGCCACGCGCGGCGCGACGCAGCGGGGGGGGCCGGCGTGGGGCGAGGCGGCTCGGGGCGGCGCAGTTCTTCGAGCACTGCACGGGCGGTCGCCAGCGCCGCATCCTGATCGGCGAAGTCGCCCATCGGCGAGAACAGCGAACACGCCTCGAAGGCGCCGAAGCCGTCCTCGTGCGCGCCGATGAAGGGAAAGCACTCGCGGCCGACGCGGCGATCGCGCGTCGCACCCACGGACAGCGCGTCACGCGCCGCCTCGTCGAGAGGCAGCCAGACCAGGTTCATGAACCACGGCGTGACGAGGACGCCGACCGCCGCCTGCGCGGATGACCCGTCGGCCGCTAGCACGGGCTCGAAGCCGACGGCCTGAATGCGCAGCCCCGGATGCAGGATCGCGATGCCGCGCATGCGCGTGTCCGCGACGTGAGCAAACAGCCTCTCGAGCGCGTGCACGCGAGCGGCGAGCACGTCCGACGGGCTCGGCCGGGCCTGAGGATCGCAGCCGCCGCAGGCCGGCTTCATGCGCCGCCGACCCATTGCAGCAGCTCGGCCAGTCGCTCGGCCGAGTCCTCGAGGTCCTGCCGCGCGGCGCAGGCAACCTCGGGCACATCGCCGACTTCGAGCGTGTCCAGGATGACCGCATCCTGCGAATTGAAGTAGGTGACGCGCCAGACGCCCGCGACCTGCGTGTTGATGATGCGGCAGTTGCCATAGCCGCGCGACAGCACCATGACGCGGCCGCGGCCGAGTTGCTGCTCGAGGTACAGGCCGTCGCCCGGGGTCAGCGGCAGCAGCGACAGGTTGATCACATGCGCCGCACCGTTCGTCCGGCCCGACTGCCATGCGCGCGCGCGCGCGCGCAACTCCTCGATCAGCGCCGGTGCGTTCATCGTGCCTTCCGGCGCGATTGCGGCGGGCGGCGCGAGCGCCCGACCATCGGCGCGGGCCGCAGCCACGATCGAGCGTGGAAATCCTCCGACCTCGATCGTGTCGCGCATGCCGGCATCGCGGTGCAGCACGCGCCACACGCCAGCGTAGATGGATTCGTGGGCCCGCGCACCCAAGTCACCGGAGACCACGGCGGCCACCTCGCCCTCACCGAGCAACTGGCTCACGAGCAATCGCTCGCCATCGGTCAGCGCGCCGAGTTCGATCGGCTCGACCGCCTCCCTGGACAGACGACGCTCGAGCGCCGACAACGCGGCGCGCAGCGCACCGAGTGCACCGACTTGCGTCGCCAGCACCCCAGGGGCCGGCAGCGCCGGCGCACGAGCGGTCGACAGGTCGCGCGGCATCGGCATGAATGCCAGCGGCTCGCCGTCGAGCTGCCCGCTGCCGGGCCCAACGAAGATCGCCGAATGCGGCTTGGGCTGGAACAAGAAGCACTCCTCGATCAATGACAGGCACTGGCCGGCTGGCCCGCAGCGACAACGGGAATGCCGACCGTGGGCGGGCGCGACACCTCGCGCTCGAGCGCGCCGCCGACCTCGCCGAGGTAGTCGACCCAGTCCTGCATGCCGCTCACGGTGGCGAGATAGCCACCCGCGCGCAGGAACACGAGTGAGGGCCAGCGCTGGACGCCGTAGCGGCGCGCGAGCGCATCCTCGTGCTCGCGCGGCACGACGCCGATGTCGAAGCGATCGCCGCAGGCGGCACGCAACTGCGGCAATACCACGGCGACGTCGAGCGCCTCGGGAAACCGCACAGGATCGCCGCTGAACAACAGCACATGCTCGCCGGCGCGCGCGCCCCACGCGTCGACCGTATCGGGATCGACGGCCTGCGCGCCATGCGCGTCGATCAGGCGTTCGATGAGCGGATGCTGGGTCATGGTGTCTCTCCGGAAGAGGAAGTCCGCGGCGCGGTGAGCTCGGCGAGTTGCGCCGCGGAGATCGACGATGGCAGCACGAAGCCCGGATCGGCCGCGGCGTGAATCGCATCACCGGCCTGTGCGGCGTCGAGCAGATCGAGCGCGGCGTCGATCTCGGCGGCGCGCGAGGTACTGAGGGCCTCGCGCGCGGCACCCTGGAACACGAGCAGCCAGCACCCGGGGGCACTGGCCTCGTCGCCGACCAGCCGCGTATCGATTCGCTCGCAGCGCCCGCGGCCGGCGGCCAGCGCGCCGCCCTGCCAGGCCTCGACCACGCGCATGGGAATGCCGATGCACATGGTTCAACCCTGCGCGCCGGCGGCGAGAAAACGAGCGTCGCCGACACGGCACGCCGCCTCGGCGCTGGGACGGCCCGACTCGTAGGCCGCCAGGCCGATCACCGGCGCGTTGACGCACCGCTCGGCGCCGACCGGTGCGGCCCGTGGTACCGGCTGCGCGCCCCACTGCGCAAGCCGCTCGATCGCCAGCGGCAGCGCATCCTCGAGCGCGGCCTTGACGACCGGGCGCAGGCTGCCGCCATAGTCCTCGAGCTGCTCGGGCTGGCAGCCGACGAGAAGCACCTCGCGCGGATAGCTGTCGGTCATCTGCGCCAGCATCAGCACCTCCTGGAAGCCGGTCTGGTGCAGGCTCATCTTCTTGGCGCCGAGGAAGCGGGGCACCTCGTCGTTCTCGACCAGCTTCAGCGTGCCTGGCGGCAGGCCGTAGTCGACGGCGTCGAGGATGAGCAGGCGCCGCGCCGACTGCACCAGCGGCAGTAGGTACAGGCCCTGCGTGCCGCCGTCGGCCAGCCGCACGTGCGGCGCAAAGTCCCAGCGTGCCTGCAGTGCCTCGACGCAGCGCACGCCGAAGCCTTCGTCGGCCCACAGCACGTTGCCGATGCCCAGGACGACGATGGTGTCGGCCGCGGCGTTGTCACCTGCGGGGTGACACGCGGGCTCGAGCGGATGTGCGCGCATGAGGCATCCAGGACACGGTGGCTAGCCGCCGGTGGCCGAATCGGCCGTGGCGTCGGCCACGCGCATCGCCTGCCAGGCAGTCCAGGCGTCCCATTCGGACTGCATCGCCAGCCAGTCGGTGGCAGGCAGCCCAAAGGCCTGGGCACAGCGAATCGCGGTGTCGGGCGACATCGCGCGCTTGCCATGCACGAGCTCGTGCACCCGCCGGCGTGACACGCCCAGACGCTTGGCCACCTCGGTCTGCGTCAGCGACATCGGCTTGAGGAAGTGCCTCTCGAGGAATCGCCCCGGGTGCACCGGCACGCGCTGGCGGACGCCGGCCGGCCTGGGCAGTGGGGCGCGTGCGTTCACGTTCACTTCGACGGCTCGCGACGTTGGTCACTCACCGCGCGACGCGGCGAATCGCCACAACAGATCCGGCCCTTGCGCATGGTGTGCCACCCTGCCACTCAGCGACGCCCAGCGCGCGGTTGGCGTCTCGCGCGCACCGCTCGCACCGAGATCGCGCCGATGCCGACGGCCAGCCCCAGCAGGCCAAGGTGGTACGGCTGCGTGAACACGTGCGCCAGCGCCTCGAACAGACCCATCGCGGGCGCGGAGTCGTGCCCGGGATGCGCAACGGCGACGCCGGCGGACAGCCAGCCCGACAGCATCGCAACACACAGGCGCACGGTTGTGGCAGTGCTCATCATGGTTCTCCTCGACACATCGGCGTCCGAACGAGGCCGCACGCAGTCGACTCTCGCCCCGGGCGCGCTCGCGCACCTTGATGGCGGTCAACTACTGCCCTCGGAGGCCGGCATCGGCGACCGAGCGTGCGATTGCGCAGGCGACGTCGCGCGCCGCCATGCCGCCGACGTCAGCTCGCCAGCAGCGCCTCGTCGTGGGCGCGCAGGTGCGGCTCGGCACGCTCGAGCATGAAGTAGCGGAACGCCTCGGCTGCCGGAGAGAGCGTTCGCGACTGCGGACGCACGAGGTTCCACGTGCGCATCACCGGCGTGTCCTCGACGTCGAGCCGCTTGAGCACGCCCGCGCGCAGTTCGAGACCCAGCGTGTGCAGCGACAGGAAGGCCAGGCCCATGCCGGCGATCACGGCCTGCTTGATGGTTTCGTTGCTCGGCATCTGCATCGCGACCTGGATGTCGACCCGATGGCGCTTGAAGAACGCTTCCATTGCAGCGCGCGTGCCAGAGTCGGGCTCGCGCACGATGAAGCGGTACGGCGCGAGCGCCGCCACCGGCACATGGTCGAGTTCGAGCAGCGGATGGCCCACCGGCGCCACGATCACCAGCGGGTGGGCCGCGAACGCCTCGGTGCGCATCGCCAGCTCCTTCGGTGGGCGCCCCATCACGGCCAGATCGATTTCCGCCCCCTGCAGGAGCGTGATGAGCTGCTCCCGGTTGGCCGCCACCGTGATGCGAACCTCGATGCCCGGATGCTCCTCGCGGAAACGTGCCAGCAGCTGCGGCACGAAGTACTTCGCGGTGCTCACCAGACCCACGCTCAGCGTGCCGGCCTCGACACCACGCAGACGCGCCATCGCATCGTCGGCCTCCTTGAGCGTGCCGAGCAGCCGGCGTGCGTAGACGAGGAAGTACTCACCAGCCGTGGTGAGCGCGATCTTGCGGCCCTCACGGTGGAACAGCGGCAACTCGATCGACGCCTCGAGCTCCTTGACCTGCATCGTCACCGCCGGTGCGGTGAGGTGCAGGGCCTCCGCGGCCCGGACGAAGCTGAGCTGGCGCGCCACCTCGCTGAACACGCGCAACTGCCGGAACGTGACCGTCTTCATTAAGGATTATCTTAATCAAATGTGAATTATTCGTGAATTGCGCTTAGTTCATGCGATTCCTACATTCCTCCCCATGCCATTGAGGAGACCCGCATGAACAAGCCCGTCGAACACGGTGTCGTCGCCGAAGCCGAGATCCAGGACAAGAAGAAGCGCTACAGCGCCGGCGTCCTGAAGTACCGCCAGATGGGCTATTGGGACGCCGACTATGTGCCCAAGGACACCGACACGATCTGCCTGTTCCGCATCACGCCGCAGGAAGGCGTCGATCCGGTGGAGGCCGCCGCGGCCGTGGCCGGCGAGTCGAGCACGGCGACCTGGACGGTGGTGTGGACCGACCGCCTCACGGCCTGCGACAGCTACCGCGCCAAGGCCTACAAGGTCGAGCCGGTGCCGGCGCAGCCGGGCCAGTACTTCGCGTGGGTGGCCTACGACCTGATCCTGTTCGAGGAGGGCTCGATCGCCAACATGACGGCCAGCCTGATCGGCAATGTCTTCAGCTTCAAGCCGTTGAAGGCCGCGCGGCTCGAAGACATCCGCATCCCGGTGGCCTACGTGAAGACCTTCAAGGGCCCGCCCACCGGCCTCGTGGTCGAGCGCGAGCGGCTCGACAAGTTCGGCCGCCCGCTGCTGGGCGCGACGACCAAGCCCAAGCTGGGGCTGTCGGGCCGCAACTACGGCCGCGTGATCTACGAGGGCCTGAAGGGCGGGCTGGACTTCATGAAGGACGACGAGAACATCAACTCGCAGCCCTTCATGCACTGGCGCGACCGCTTCCTGTACGTGATGGACGGCGTCAACAAGGCCAGTGCCGCGACCGGCGAGGTCAAGGGCAGCTACCTGAACATCACCGCGGCGACGATGGAAGACATGTACGAGCGCGCCGAGTTCGCGAAGGAGCTGGGCAGCGTCGTCGTGATGGTCGACCTCGTGATCGGCTGGACCGCGATCCAGAGCATGGCCAACTGGTGCCGCAAGCACGACATGATCATGCACATGCACCGTGCCGGCCACGGCACCTACACGCGGCAGAAGAACCACGGCGTGTCCTTCCGGGTGATGGCCAAGTGGCTGCGCCTGGCCGGCTGCGACCACCTGCACACCGGCACCGCGGTGGGCAAGCTCGAAGGCGACCCGCTCACCGTGCAGGGCTACTACAACGTCTGCCGCGACAGCTACACCAAGACCGACCTGCCGCGCGGCCTGTTCTTCGACATGGACTGGGCCGATACGAAGAAGGTGATGCCCGTGGCCTCCGGCGGCATCCATGCCGGCCAGATGCACCAGCTGATCGACCTGTTCGGCGATGACGTCATCCTGCAGTTCGGCGGCGGCACGATCGGCCACCCGGCGGGCATCCAGGCCGGTGCGGTGGCCAACCGCGTCGCGCTCGAGGCGATGGTCAAGGCACGCAACGAGGGCCGCGACATCAAGAACGAAGGCCCCGAGATCCTGCAGAAGGCAGCGCAGTTCTGCACGCCGCTCAAGCAGGCGCTCGATACCTGGAAGGACGTGTCCTTCAACTACGCGA
>JAOUIM010000107.1 GCA_029884035.1 Aquincola sp.
CGGCGTCCTCGTTGTCGCGCACTGCCTGCAGTCGCGCGCCGAAGCGCGAGTGGCGAAGCCACGCCGTGACGACGAGCGCCGCCACGGCGAAGCCGAGCACGAGACCGATGTAGCCCCTGCGCGAGCCGAACTGCAGGTTGCCTGCCGACTCGCGCAGCGGCACCATCAGGCCGACGCCGCCGCCGGTGAAGCCCACCGACACCGCGAGGATGCGGAACACCTCGGCGAAGGCAAGCGTCACGAGGGCGAAATACGAACCCTTGAGCCCGTAGCGGAAGCTGAGCGCGCCCACGCCGACGCCTGCAGCCGCGGCGACCGCGACCGCGAGCACGAGCGCGAGCCAGGGATTGATGCCCAGCGAGACCTGAGCGATCGCCTGCGCGTAGGCGCCGCAGCCGAAGAACAGGGCGTGGCCGAACGAGAACTGGCCGCCGAAGCCGCCGAGGATGTTCCACGCCAGCGCGAGCAGCGCGCCGTACAGCGACATCATGATGAAGGTCAGCCAGACGCCGGAGTCGACCAGCGCGGCCAGTGCGGCCACGACGAACGCGAATGCCGCGATGCGCAGGAGGTCGCGTTTCATGCGCGGGCCCCGAACAGGCCCTGGGGGCGGAACAGCAGCACCGTGATGAAGATCGCGAAGATGCCGATCTGGCCGAGCGACTCGCCGAGCATCAGGCCGCCGAGCGACTCGACCACGCCGATCAGCAGCCCGCCGACCAGCGCCCCCGCGAAGCTGCCCATGCCGCCGAGCACGACGATCGTGAATGCGACCAGCACGAAGCCGCCACCGACCTGCGGATTGACGTAGTAGGCCGGCAGCAGGAAGCACGCCGCGGCACCGACGCAGGCCAGGCCGATGCCGAAACTCATCGCGTACACGTGCGCGACATCGATGCCCACCAGCCGCGCGCCCTGTTTCTCCTTGGCGACGGCGCGGATCGCGCGGCCGAGGTCGGTGCGCGCCACCACCCACATCAGCACGGCGGCGCAGCCGAGTGCGCCGACGAAAGCCACCAGCTTGGACACGGCGATGAAGGCCGGGCCGATCGGCACGGTCGTCAGCGTGTAGGCGGTCTCGATCGTTCGCGTGTCGCTCTTGAAGACGAGCAACGCGAGGTTCTCGAGCACGATCGCCAGCCCGAGCGTGACGAGCAGGATGTTCTCGTCGCGGCCATGGCTCGCGCGCTCGATCACGCCGCGCTGCAGCGCGTAGCCGAGCAAGAACATCGCCGGCACGACGATCGGCAGCGCGAGGTAGGGGTCGATGCCCAGCCACGTCTTGAGCAGGTAGACCGCGTACAGCGCCACCATCAACGCCGCGCCGTGCGCGAAGTTGATGATGTGCAGCACGCCGTAGATCAGCGTCAGGCCCAGCGCGACCAGCGCATACACGGCGCCTGTCGTCAGCCCGTTGAGGACCGACGGGAACAGGATCGAGAATTCGAGCAAGGCTCAGGCGCGCAGCGGGAAGATGGGGTCGGCCTCGCGGTATTCGCGCGGCACGATCACGCGGATGTCGCCCTTGATCACCTGCGTCATCAGCGGCTGCGCGCCCTGGTTCTGGCCGTTGACGAACTTCGTCGCGCCGTAGGGCATGAAGTGGTCGGCGAAGGTGCTGCGCTCCAGCGCGTCGGTGATCGCCGCGCGGTCCGTGCTCTTTGCGCGCTCGATCGCGTCGGCCAGCAGGCGCACCGCGGTATAGGTGTTGAAGATCTCGTACGTGAAGAACAGCCCCTTGGCCTCGACGCGGCGGCGCAGTTCCGCGGCACGCTTGTCCTTCGGGTTGAACCAGTGGTTGCAGTCGATGATGCCGTCGGCCGCATCGGGAAACTCCTTGAGGAACTTGTAGCTCGACGCCGCGCCGCCGAGCACCGAGTAGATCGCCTTGGGTGTCACCTTCTGCTGCTGCATCGTGCGCACCAACAGCGCGTACTCGTTGAAGTAGTTGGCCGGGATCACGATGTCGGGGTTCACCGCCTTCATTCGCAGCACGATGTTGTTGAAGTCGCGCGTCGGGTTGGCGTGCTTGATGACCTCCTTGACGTCGAAGCCGAAGCCGGGCAGCTCGCGCGCCAGCAGGTTGGCGGTACCGGTGCCGAACAGGCTCTCCTCGTGGATGATCATGACGGTCTTCGCGGGCCTGCCCGCGGCCACGTTGAGCACGTGCAAGTTGTTCACCGCAACCTGCGCGCAGACGCGGTAGCCGGGGCCGAAGCGGAAGGTGTTCTTCAGGCCGCGTTCGACGATCTGGTCGGCGACGCCCACGTCGACCACGTGCGGCAGGTTGTACTTGGCCGCGGCCTGCGTGGTGGCCAGGCAGATCGCGCTCGCGTACGCGCCCACGACGGCCGAGCAGCCGGCCTCGTTCATCTTCTCGATCTCGGCGCTGCCGGCCTGCGGCGTGCTCTGCGCGTCGCCCAGCATCACTTCGAGCTTGGCGCCTCCCAGGCTCCTGATGCCCGTCTTGTTGACGTCCTCGACGGCCATCAGCGCGCCTTCGCGGCACTGCTGCCCCGAGAACGCCAGCGCGCCGGTGACCGGATGCAGGATGCCGACCTTCACTGTTTTCGGCTGGGCACCTGCAATCAGTGGGAAGGCGAGCGCGGTGGCGCCGGCGGCGGACTGAGCAAGGAACGATCGGCGCTGGGTCATGGAAGGCCTCCTGGGTGGTGACGGGTTCAATGGAATTGTGCGGACAGCTCGTCGCTGACCCACAGCTTGGCGTCGATGCCGCCGACGCGCGACAACTGCATTTCGTACTGGTATCGATCCGGTCGGTACAGGCCGTGCAGCCACTGTACGGGTCGATCGTGGACATCGCACACCAGGCGCGTGACGGCCAGCAGCGGCGAGCCGACTTCAATTCCCAGGCGCTGCGCCACCTCGACATCGGCCAGCGTGGCCGAGATCGTCTGTGTTGCACGTCCGATCGCTACGCCGGCAGCCTCCAGCAGAAGCAGCAAGGGACGACGCGACAGTTCCCGCCGCCCGATGCCCCTGGCCAACTCGCGCGGCACGTAGGTCGTGATCAACGACAGCGGGCCTTCGCGGGTGGATCGCAGGCGCACGGCCTTCTGCACCGGCGCCGCATCGGGCAGGGCCAGCGCGGCCGCCACCGCCTGTGGGGCGGCCATCGTCTCGCACGACAGCACCTGCACCCGCGTGGCCAGGCCCACGCTGACGATGTTCTCCAGCAGGCCGCGCAGCTGGGCGCGCAGGTGCGGTACGGGTGGGCGTGATGCGGCGGGCTTCGCCGCCTTCGGCACGATCGGACGCGTGCCACGCCCCGGCGCGCGCTCGATCAGCCCCTCGCTCGCCAGCCGCTCGAGCGCCTTGCGCACGGTCACGCGTGCGACGCCGAATTGCTTGACCAGCGCCAGCTCGCCCGGGAGCCCGCCGTCGAAACGGCGCTCGACCAGCTGCTGCCGCAGCACCAGATAGACCTGGTGGTATTTGGGCAGCGGCAGCGTGGCGGGCATGGCGCCGCAGCCTGGGCCCGTCCTAATGTCCTGTCAATAGGACATTTCAAGGTCTCCTGCGTGCGTCTTGCTCCCCGGACCCCGGGGGAACCCTTGGTTTCTTGCCCGTGACTTGAAGCTCCACTTTCGATTGCCTGCGCATGTCTTTGTTTTTGAACTGTTTTTCGCGAATCGAGAAGACGGTTCCGAAAGGGCTTGTAAGTGCTTGATTTGATTGAATTTTCGCCGGAATCAGCTTGACCACCCCAGCAGCGGCCGGTACAGTGGGAGAAAGTGCAAGTTTGTGGGGCGGTGTGAGCGAGTACGTTTTTCAGGGCGGGGCAGGCATGGTCCTCGACGGCAAAGGTCGTCTGACCGTGCCCGCGCGCCACCGCGACGTGCTCAAGGCCGTGGCCGAGGACCGTCTGACCATCACCAAGCATTTCAAGCGCTGCCTCCTGATCTTTCCCCGACCGGCCTGGGAAACCTTCCGCACCAAGTTGCTGACGCTGCCGATGTCGGCCGAGGACCTGCGCCGGATATTCATCGGAAGCGCGATGGACGTCGAGATCGACGGCGCCTCGCGCGTGCTGATCGCTCCCGAACTGCGCGAGTGGGCCGGACTCGAGCGCGACGTGCTGCTGATCGGCATGGGATCGCGATTCGAACTCTGGGACAAAGTGCGACACGATGCGCACGAGGCCACCGTGCTGGCCGCCGGGCTGCCATCGGCCCTGGGCGACCATGTGCTGTGAACGGGACGGCATGGACCCACACGACCGTCCTGCTGCACGAAGCGATCGACGCCCTGATGACGTCGCCCGACGGCATCTACGTGGACGGCACCTTCGGGCGTGGCGGTCATGCGCGCGCACTGCTGGCTCGGCTCGGCCCGCAGGGACGCCTGATCGCGCTCGACCGCGATCCCGAGGCGGTGGCTGCCGCGACGCAGGGCGCCACGCGGGTCCTGGACCCGCGTTTTTCCATCCATCACGCGAATTTCGCGCAGATGCGCGACGTGCTGGCCACGCTCGGCGTGACGAAGGTGCAGGGCGTGCTGCTGGACCTGGGCGTGAGCTCACCGCAGATCGACAACCCGGCGCGCGGGTTTTCCTTCCGCTTCGATGCGCCCCTGGACATGCGCATGGATCCGACCCGCGGCGAGAGCGCAGCGGACTTCCTGGCCCGCGCCGATGAGCGCTCGATATCCGAGGTGATCCGTGACTATGGCGAAGAACGGTTTGCTCGACCGATTGCAAAGGCGCTTGTGGCTCGGCGCGAGAGCGGGCATCCCGTTCGCACCACCGTCGAGCTTTCCGAGCTCGTGGCTCGTGCGGTCCGCACCCGCGAAGCGGGCCAGGACCCTGCAACGCGCACGTTTCAGGCTCTTCGGATTTTCGTCAACGCCGAGCTTGAGGCCCTCGAACAGGGCCTGAACGCCACGCTCGATCTGCTTGCACCCCACGCACGACTGGCCGTGATCGCCTTCCATTCGCTCGAAGACCGCCGCGTCAAGGAATTCATCGCGCGCGAGAGCCGCGACGTCATCGATCGGCGCGCGCCATTCGCCACGCCCAGGGCGCTGCGCCTGAGGGCGATCGCGCGCATCAAGCCGGGCGCCGCGGAAGTGGCGGCGAATCCGCGCGCACGTTCGGCGATCCTGCGCGTGGCCGAACGCACGGAGGCGGCATGAGCCGCCGAAGCGCCGTGTCCACCGTCCAGCGACGCGTCGGCGGCCTTTGCGCTGCGGCGCCGTGCAGCCCGAGATGACGCGCCTGAACATCGTGCTCGCCCTGGTGCTGGTCGCCAGTTGCCTGTACCTCGTGCGCACCGCCTACGAGTCGCGGCACCTGTACGCCGAACTCGACCGTGCCCGCACCGCCGCAGCGCGCTTGGACACCGAATTCAAGCGCCTCGAGGCCGAGCGCCAGGCGCAGGCCACGAACCTGCGCGTCGAACGCACCGCTCGCGACAAGCTCGCGATGCGCACCGCCACACCGGCGGTGACCGTGTACGTCAACGATCCGGTTCCGGCGGTGGTGCCGGCGGGAGCCCGGCCATGATGGGATGGCGATCGCGCGCGAAGGCCGGTGCCGTGCGACGCAGCGTCAGCTATTCGACGAGTCCGCTGCTCGCGTCGAAGACGCCACCGTGGCGCAGTCGGTTCGTGGTCGCGCTCGTCGGCCTGGGCTCGTGCGTGCTCGTGGGCCGCGCGGTGATGATCCAGATCGTCGACAACCAGTTCTATCTCGACCAGGGCGAGAAGCGCTACGCCCACGAGATGGACCTGCCGGCCTTCCGCGGTCGCATCACCGATCGCCACGGCTCGCTGCTGGCCACCAGCGTGCCGGTGCCCTCGATCTGGGCGATCCCGAAGGACGTGCAGGTCACGCGCGAACAGAAGCGCGACCTCGCGCGCCTGCTCGGGGTGCCGCTGGCGGAGATCGACAGGAAACTCGCCGACCGCGAGTCGCGCTTCGCCTGGATCAAGCGCCAGGTCGACGAAGGGACCTGGAACCAGGTCAAGGCGCTGGGCATCAAGGGCATTTACGAATCGCGCGAGTACCGCCGCAAGTACCCGGAAGGCGAGGCTGCCGCACACCTGGTCGGTTTCACCAACGCCGACGATCAGGGCCAGGAAGGCGTCGAGCTCGCGTTCCAGCAGGAGTTGCAGGGCCGGGACGGCTCGCGCATGGTGGTCAAGGACCGCCTGGGCCGTGTGGTCGAGACGATCGGCGACCAGGTCGCGCCCTCCGACGGACGCGACATCGAACTGGCGGCCGACGCCAAGATCCAGTCCTTCGCCTACCAGCGTCTGCGCGACGCGGTGACCGAGCACAAGGCCAAGGCCGGCAGCGCGGTCGTGATCGACGTGGCCACCGGCGAGGTGCTGGCGCTGGCCAACTATCCGAGCTTCGACCCCGGCCAGCGGCGCAGCCTCTCGGGCGCGCAGCTTCGCAACCGTGCGCTGACCGACACGTTCGAGCCCGGCTCGACGATGAAGCCCTTCATTGCCGCCTGGGCGATCGAGACCGGGCGCGTGACCCCGACCACGCCGATCCAGACCGCGCCCGGCAGCATCACGATCACCGGAAGCACGATTCGCGACGCGCATCCGTACGGCGTGCTCACTGTGGCCGAGGTGATCCAGAAGTCGAGCAACGTCGGCACCGTCAAGATGGCGATGCAGATGGACCGGCGCGAGATGTGGGAGCTGTACTCGCAGGTCGGCTTCGGCCAGAAGCCGCAGCTGCAGTTCCCGGGCGCGGTCACCGGGCGCCTGCGACCGTACAAGACCTGGCGCCCGATCGAGCAGGCCACCATGAGCTATGGCTACGGCCTGTCGACCAGCCTGTTCCAGCTCGCGCGTGCCTACACCGTGTTCGCGCGTGACGGTGAGGTGATCCCCGTGTCGATGCTGCGCCAGCCGTCGCCGTTGGCCGCGGGCAGCGGCCTGCGCGTGCTCAAGCCGGAGACCGCGCGCGCCGTGCGCGAGATGTTGCGCCTGGCTGCGGGGCCCGGCGGCACCGCGCCCAAGGCGCAGGCGATCGGCTATTCGGTCGGCGGCAAGACCGGCACCGCGCACAAGCAGGAGGGCAAGGACTACGCCACCAACAAGTACCGCGCGTGGTTCGTCGGCATGGCACCGATCGACAAGCCGCGCATCGTCGTCGCGGTGATGGTCGACGAACCGAGCAACGGCGTTCACTACGGCGGTGATGTCGCGGCCCCCGTTTTCAGCCAGCTGGTCCAGCAGACGCTGCGGCTGATGAACGTGGCGCCCGACCTCGACGTCAAGCCACAGATCGTGGCCACCTCGCCGGCAGCGGTCGAGAGCTTCTGACGATGGCCGTGACGGCACTGAAATCTCCCGACGCCGCGGCGCGCTGGCTGCGCTCGTGGGTGACCGGCACGCTGACGACCGACAGCCGCAAGGTCAAGCCGGGCGACGCGTTCATCGCCTGGCCCGGTCAGGCCAACGATGGCAGGCGCTTCGTCCAGTCGGCGCTCGGCGCCGGTGCAACCACCTGCATCGTCGAACGCGAGGGCCTCGAGGCGTTCGGCTTCGACGACGCGCGCATCGCATCGCTGCCGGGCCTGAAGGCGGCTGCCGGCGTGGTCGCCGATGCCTTCTTCGACCGGCCGAGCGCGACCATGGACGTGCTGGCCGTGACGGGGACCAACGGCAAGAGTTCGAGCGCGTGGTGGGCAGCGCAGGCGCTCACGCTGCTGGGCCGGCGCGCAGGCGTGATCGGCACCCTGGGCATCGGCGAGCCTCCGGGTCCGGGCGGTGGCGCGCGCATCGAGTTCACGGGTCTCACGACGCCCGACCCGGTGATGCTGCACGCCGCGCTGCGCCGATTCGCGAACCAGGGCTTCGCCGCCTGCACGATCGAGGCCTCGTCGATCGGCATCGAGGAGCAGCGCCTCGCCGGCCTGCGCGTGGCGGTGGCGATCTTCACCAACTTCACGCAGGACCACCTCGACTACCACGGCACGATGCAGGCCTATTGGGCGGCCAAGCGCAAGCTCTTCGCGTGGCCGGGCCTGCGCGCGGCGGTGGTCAACATCGATGACGCGCACGGGGAGTCGCTCGCCCGCGAGTTGGCCGCCCCGGGCACGTTGAGCGTATGGACCGTGTCGGCGCGCCAATCCGCGAGCCTGTCGGCCCGCGGTATCGGCTACGTCGACGGCGGCCTTGCATTCACGCTTCACGAGGGCGAGGACCAGGTGCCCGTGCGTAGCGCGCTGATCGGCGACTACAACGCGGGCAACCTGCTCGGTGTGATCGGCGCCCTGCGCGCGCTGGGCATCCCGCTGGGCGAGGCCGCCGCTGCGGTGCCGCGGCTCACGCCGGTGCCGGGCCGGATGCAACGCGTGGGCGACGGCCTGGGCGCGCCGCAGGTCGTGGTCGACTATGCGCACACGCCCGACGCACTGGAAAAGGTGCTGATCGCCTTGCGGCCGCTGGCCGCGACGCGCGGCGGGCGTCTGGTCTGCGTCTTCGGCTGCGGCGGCAATCGCGACGCGACCAAGCGCCCGTTGATGGGGGCGATCGCCGAACGCTGCGCCGACCGCGTGGTGGTCACGAGCGACAACCCGCGCGGCGAGTCGCCGCAGGCGATCCTCGCGCAGATCGTCGCCGGCATCGGCCGGCGGACCGCCGCCGAAGTGATCGAGGACCGGCGTGCCGCAGTCGCGCAGGCAGTGGCCGAAGCCGCGGCGCAGGACGTCATCGTGCTGGCCGGCAAGGGCCACGAGGATTACCAGGAGATCGCCGGCGTGCGCCACCCGTTCTCCGATGTCGCCGAGGCGACGCAGGCACTGATGCAGCGTGGCGCCGGCACGCGCCACGCCACCCCGAGTGGGCCGTCGCCCTCGAGGCGCGCCAGATGATGACGCTGGCACAGGCGCACGCACTGCTGCCCGGCTCGACGCTGGTGGGCGACGGCTCGCTGGCGATCGAGCGCGTGCACAGCGACACGCGCACGCTGCAGTCGGGCGATCTGTTCGTTGCCCTGAAGGGCGAGCGGTTCGATGGGCATGACATGCTCGCCGAGGCGAAGACGCGCGGCGCGGCGGCCGCGCTGGCCCAGCGTGGTCTCGGGGCGTCGGGCCTGCCGGGCCTCGTCGTGCCCGACACGCAGCGCGCGCTCGAGGACCTCGCGCGCGGGTGGCGTGCACGCCACCACCTGCCGCTGATCGCGGTGACCGGCAGCAACGGCAAGACCACGGTCACGCAGATGATCGCGTCGATTCTGCGCGCCTGGCACGGCGAGGGGGCGTTCGCGACCGAGGGCAATTTCAACAACCACATCGGGGTGCCGCTGACACTGTTGCGCCTGCGCCAGGACGGCGCGCGCTGGTACCGCGCCGGCGTGGTCGAGCTCGGCATGAACCATCCCGGCGAGATCGCCCACCTGGCCGCGATCGCGCAGCCGACGATCGCGCTGGTCAACAACGCGCAGCGCGAACACCAGGAGTTCATGGCCAGCGTCGAGGCCGTGGCGCGCGAGAACGGGGCGGTGATCGAGGCGCTCGGCCCGAGCGGAACCGCGGTGTTCCCCGCCGACGATGACTTTGCGCCGTTGTGGCGGCGCATGGCGGGCGCGCGGCCACAGCTCACGTTCGCGATGCACGCAGACGCCGACGTGACCGCCGACGCCATGTGGCTCGACGACCACTGGGCGCTGACGGTCCACACGCCCGCGGGTGCCGTCCCGGTGGTGCTGCGGATGGCTGGCCTGCACAACGCGAAGAACGCGCTCGCCGCTGTCACCTGCGCGCTGGCGGCCGGTGCGCCGCTCGATGCCCTGCGGCGCGGCCTCGAGGCCTTCGAGCCCGTCAAGGGGCGTTCGCAGCTGACCTCCTGCTTGCTGCACGGGCGGCGTGTCGCGCTCATCGACGACAGCTACAACGCCAATCCGGACTCGGTGCGCGCCGCGATCGACGTGC
>JAOUIM010000108.1 GCA_029884035.1 Aquincola sp.
CAGCAGGGCCAGCACCTTGGCATCTTCGGGCGTGAACTTGCCGGACTCGACGACGAACAGCACCACGTCGACGTCGGACAGCACGCCCTTGACCGTCCGGTTCAGGTTGCGATTGAGCGCATTGCCGTGCCGCGTCTGGAAGCCCGGGGTATCGACGAAGATGCACTGCGCGTCGCCCACGCTGCGCACGCCGGTGATGCGATGGCGCGTGGTCTGCGGTTTGTTCGACGTGATGCTGATCTTCTGGCCGACCAGCGCGTTGAGTAGCGTGCTCTTGCCGACGTTGGGCCGACCCACGATGGCCACGAGGCCGCAGCGCTGCGGTGCGGCGTCAGGCACATCGGTCATTCGGCGCGCCGACCAGCCCGGTCGGGCCCCCGCAACGCGCGATCGGGCAGGCGCAAAGGCCGCGACGCGTGCACCGGGCGCGGACCGGTCGTCACGATCGGAGGGGGCCGCCGGGCCGATCGCTGGCCTTGAGCGTAGCCAGCATGCGGCGCGCGGCGTTCTGCTCGGCCGCACGCCGCGACTTGCCTTCGCCGTGCTCCGTCAGGCCGAGCGAGGGCACCGCGCATTCGACATCGAAGGTCTGCGCGTGCGACTGGCCGCGCGTGGCGACGATGCGGTAGGCCGGCACCGGGAGCTTGCGCGCCTGCAGCCATTCCTGCAGTTCCGTCTTCGCATCCTTGGTCCAGTTGTCGATGCCGGTGCCGGCGATGACCTCGCCGAATAGGCGCTGCACCAGCGCATGGGCCTGCGCGTACCCTCCATCGACGAAGGCCGCGCCGATCACGGCCTCGAGCGCGTCGGCGAGGATCGACGGCCGCAAGGCACCCCCACCACGCGCCTCGCCTTCGGACAGACGCAGCACATCGGGCAGGCCGACTGCGAGGGCGGCACGGGCCAGGCTGTCCTCGCGCACCAGGTGAGCGCGCACGCGCGTGAGATCGCCCTCGTCGGATCCCGCGAAGCGCTCGTAGAGCAATGCCGATATCGCCGTCTGAAGGACCGCGTCGCCCAGGAACTCGAGGCGCTCGTTGTGCTCAGCGCCGGCGCTGCGGTGGGTGAGCGCGCGGTCCAGCAGGTCAGTGCGCGAGAACGTCAGGCCCAGCCGCTGCTGCAGCGCGACGAGAGATGGCTCGATCATGCCGGTGGCCATGGCGCGCGGCGCGGTCAGTTCGAGCGCCCCTCGCCCTCGTACTTGATGAGCAGGAAGACCGGATCGAACAGCGGCACTTCCTTGTCGTAGGCGAAGCGGATCACGACCTTGTCGTTTTCCTTGGTCACCACGAGGTCGGCCCCACTGATGCTGGAAATCGAATACTCGATGTCCTTTTGGCGGTCGAACGCCTTGCGGGCCTCGGCCACGGTGGCCGGCTGGTCCTGCGCGATCTTCTTGACCGCGCGCAAGATGGTCGTGTACTCGTTGATCGTGGGCAGGACGCGCACCACGATCAGCGCGACAAAGGCGACCACGATCGCCCAGATCAACAGGCCGATGAGCGTAAGGCCACGGGAGCGGCCAGCAGTTCGGGTGCGCAGCATGGACTGTGTCTCCTCCGGGTCTCAGCGGAAAGCGCCGATGCGGCCGAGGTTACCGAAATTCATCCACACGAAGAAGGCCCGGCCCTTCAGGTTGCGGTCTGGGACGAAGCCCCAGTAGCGCGAGTCGATGGAATTATCACGGTTGTCGCCCATCACGAAGTAGTGGCCGGCGGGCACTTTGCAGACCACACCCTCGGCGCTGTAGCGGCAGGCCTCGCGCCGTGGATAGGTCTCGGCACCCGAGACGAAGCCCGGGCGGTCGCTGCGCAGAAGGATGCGGTGCTCGATGCCGCCCAGGTTCTCGCGCAGCTGTTGGGTGTAGCGCTGGCTGTCCTCGTCGTAGTAGTCGGGCAGCGCGGCCGTCTCGACCGGCTTGCCATTGATCGTCAGCGTCTTGTTGAGCCAGGCCACCTCGTCGCCAGGCAGGCCCACCACGCGCTTGATGTAGTCGATGCGCGGGTCGGGCGGGTAGCGAAAAACGACCACGTCGCCACGTGCGGGCTCGCCGGTCGCGATGATCTTGCGGTCGATCACCGGCAGGCGGATACCGTAGCCGAACTTGTTCACGAGGATCAGGTCGCCGGACTCCAGCGTGGGCAGCATCGAGCCCGAAGGGATCTTGAACGGCTCGTAGAGGAACGATCTCAGCAGGAACACGACCAGGATCACCGGGAACAGGCCCGCGGTCCAGTCCAGCCACCACGGCTGCATCAGCAGGCGGCCCTTGGCCTGCTCGATGTTGCCATCGACCTGCGCGATACCCTGGCGCGCAAGTTCCGCCCGGCGTGCCCCGTGCTGCGCTTCGAGCGCCGCTGCCGCGGCCTCGCGGGCCGGCTTGAAGTGCAGGCGCTCGGCCAGCCAGTAGGCCAGCGTCACGAGCGTGAGCAGGAACAGAAGCAGCGCGAAGTCGCCGATCCAGCGGTTGAAGAACCAGCCGCCGAGGTAGACCAGCAGCGCGGCATACAGGGCCGCAGTCAATCCACCCATGAGTCCCATCAGTCATCCACCTGAAGTATGGCCAGGAAGGCTTCTTGCGGCACCTCGACGGTGCCGATCTGCTTCATGCGCTTCTTGCCGGCCTTTTGTTTTTCGAGCAGCTTCTTCTTTCGCGTGATGTCGCCGCCGTAGCATTTTGCCAGCACGTTCTTGCGCAGCGCCTTGACGTCTTCGCGCGCAATGATGTTCGCACCGATGGTGGCCTGGATCGCCACGTCGTACATCTGGCGCGGAATGAGCTTGCGCATCTTGGCGGCGACGGCGCGCCCTCTGAGCTGGCTTTGCGCGCGGTGCACGATCATCGCCAGCGGGTCGACCTTGTCGCCATTGATCAGGATGTCGACCTTCACGACGTCGGCGGCGCGGTACTCCTTGAATTCGTAGTCCATGCTCGCGTAGCCACGCGACACGCTTTTTAGCTTGTCAAAGAAATCGAGCACGATCTCCGCCAGCGGCAGCTCGTACGTCAGGTGCACCTGCTTGCCGTGGTAGGACATGTTCAGCTGGATCCCGCGCTTCTGGTTGGCCAGCGTCATCACGGGGCCGACGCAATCCTGCGGCATGTACAGCTGCACCGTCACGATCGGCTCGCGGATCTCGCGGATGCGACCCAGATCGGGCATCTTGCTCGGGTTCTCGACCAGATCCACGGTGCCGTCGTTGAGCTCGACCTCGTAGACGACGCTGGGTGCGGTGGTCACCAGGTCCTGGTCGAACTCGCGCTCGAGCCGCTCCTGGACGATCTCCATGTGCAGCAGGCCGAGGAAGCCACAGCGAAAGCCGAAGCCCAGCGCCTGGCTGACCTCGGGCTCGTAGCGCAGGCTGCTGTCGTTCAACTTGAGCTTTTCCAGCGCGTCGCGCAGCGAGTCGTATTCGCTCGCCTCGGTCGGGTACAGGCCAGCGAAGACCTGCGGCTGGATTTCCTTGAAGCCCGGCAGCGGCTCGGTGGCCGGCCCGGCGTTGTTGGGCAGCTTCTTCTCCAGCGTGATCGTGTCGCCGACCTTGGCCGCCTGCAGCTCCTTGATCCCGGCGATCAGGAAACCCACCTCGCCGGCCCGCAGCTCCTCGCGCGGCTGCGACTTGGGGGTGAACACGCCCAGCTGCTCGAGCGGGTAGACCGCGTTGGTGGCCATCATGCGGACGCGGTCGCCCTTGCGCAGGACGCCGTCGACCACCCGCGCCAGCATCACGACGCCGACGTAGTTGTCGAACCAGCTGTCGATGATCATCGCCCGCGGCGGCCCCTCGGGCTTGCCGCGAGGCGCCGGCATGCGGTGGATCACCGCCTCCAGGATGTCGTCGATGCCTTCGCCCGTCTTGGCCGAGCAGGGGATGGCGTGACTGGCGTCGATGCCGATCACGTCCTCGATCTCGGCCTTGGCTGTTTCGGGGTCTGCCTGCGGAAGGTCCATCTTGTTGAGGACCGGAACCACCTCCACCCCGAGGTCCAGCGCGGTGTAGCAGTTGGCCACCGTCTGCGCCTCCACGCCCTGGCTGGCATCGACCACCAGCAGCGCGCCCTCGCAGGCCGACAGCGACCGGCTGACTTCGTAGCTGAAGTCGACGTGGCCGGGCGTGTCGATCAGGTTGAGCTGGTAGAGCTGGCCGTCGCGCGCCTTGTACTCGAGCGCGGCCGTCTGGGCCTTGATCGTGATGCCGCGCTCGCGCTCGATGTCCATCGAGTCGAGAACCTGCTCCTCCATCTCGCGGTCCGAGAGGCCCCCGCAGCGCTGGATGATCCGGTCGGCCAGGGTGCTCTTGCCATGGTCGATGTGCGCGATGATCGAAAAGTTGCGGATGTGGTCCATCAGGTCGAAGTCCAGCGCAGGTTCGGTCGCCTGACCCCAGGGTTGCGGCCGCCGACAGCGCAAGTGGATCGAACTGCGCGTCGGCCCTGTGATCGGCAGCGCCGGATCGGCGATGCGACCGTCACCGGACCCAGTTCAGCGGGTAGCGAAGGGGCGAAAAAAAGGCGCGTCGAAAGATGGACGCGCCTTCCAACAAAACGTATGGCAACTGCTTGTTGGGCTTTCATTGTAGCCAAAGCGATCCCGCCGGAACCCGCGCCAACCCTCGTTTTTTCGTCGTTGCAGGGTACCAACAGGGAATTTCATGCACAGGTTATCCACAATTTGATGTGGACGCCCTGGGGACAGATTCAGAGCCCTCGACTCCCTGCTGAGCGCTAACCCAAAGGCGGCCCGAACAACGTGGATTGTAGGCCTTGGGGCTTTGAATCCGGGTCGGCCGGACAGGAAAGTCTGCAACCGCTCACTCAGCAGTGTTCGCTCAGCATCGACGCCCTCACCCACCCAGGTTCCGCATCGTGGGAAAGTGGGCTGGCGGATCCCGTCAACGCGGTGCAGGCCGGATCACCATGTAGTTGGTCCAATCCCCGCGACGCACCATGACGCTGACCGGCTTGGTCTTGTCCAGCTTGGATACCTGCGCGCTGAACTGCTTCGCGTCGGTGACCTCGACGTTGTCGAGCGTGAGGATCACGTCGCCCTCGCGCACGCCGGCGCGCGCTGCGGCACCTTCCACCGACTCGACCTTGACCCCTCCACGCAACTTGAGCTCCTTCTTCTGTGCGTCGGTCAGGTCGGACACTGCAAGGCCGATGGCCGTCTTGGGCTGAGGAGCGGGCTGCGGCTCACTGTTCTGCGCCACGCGCCGTGGGCGATCGGCTTCGAACTCGACCACGGTGACGCTCACATCCTTCAGTTGCCCGCGGCGGAAGAGTTGCAGGCTCGTCTTGGCGCCTGGCTTGGTCGCGCCGATTAGCCGCGGCAGGTCACCGGACTTTTCCACGGCCTTGCCGTCGACCTTGACGATGATGTCACCCGGCTCGACGCCGGCCTTGGCCGCGGGCAAGCCATCCTCCACGCCCTGCACGAGCGCGCCGCGCGGCGCGCCCAGGCCGATCGCCTCGGCCACCTCCTTGGTCACCGGGGCGATGGTCACGCCGATGCGGCCGCGGATCACGCGGCCGTTCGCGCGCAACTGGTCGGACACCCGCATCGCCTCGTCGATCGGAATCGCGAAGCTGATGCCCATGAAGCCCCCGGAACGGCTGTAGATCTGCGAATTGATGCCGATCACCTCGCCCCGCATGTTGATCAGAGGGCCGCCGGAGTTGCCCGGGTTGATCGCCACGTCGGTCTGGATCATCGGCAGGAAGTCGCCCGTGTCGCGCTGCTTGGCGCTGACGATGCCGGCCGTGACCGTGTTGTCCAGGCCGAACGGCGCGCCGATCGCCATCACCCAGGCGCCGACCTTGACCTGGTTGATGTCACCGACCTTCACCGTGGGCAGGCCCGCGGCCTCGATCTTGACGACCGCCACGTCGGTGCGGCGGTCGGCGCCGATGATCTTCGCCTTGAATTCGCGCTTGTCGGTGAGCGTCACGATCACCTCGTCGGCGCCATCGACCACATGGGCATTGGTCATCACGTAGCCGTCGGCCGTCAGGATGAAGCCCGAGCCGACCCCGCGTTGCTGGGGCTCGTTGTCCTCCTGCGGTGGTCCGCCGCGGCGCGGCGGCGTCCGGCCCTCAGGCACCGGGATGCCGAAGCGGCGGAAGAACTCGCGCATCTGCTCGTCCATCTCGGCACTGGGTCCCGAGGCGCTGGCGCGCAAACGCTCCGACGTGCGGATATTGACCACCGCGGGACCGACGCGCTCGACCAGTTCAGTGAAGTCGGGCAGTTCGCGCGCCGCCTGCGCAACTGCAGGTGCTGGCACGAGGGTGGCCAGCGGCGTGGCCACGGCAAACAGAACAGCAGTCAGGGCGTGCAGGCCCCGTGAGCGGATCGGCGCGGTGCAAAGTCTTGTGGTCATGGGCATCAGGGTGTGGTGGGTTCGGGAAATCATCGCTTGCGCTCGAGCGCGGCTGCAAATTGCTTGAGGGCGCTCATCGGCACGTCACCGACGGCAGTGATCCAGTGCGCGTCCGACCGCTGCATCCAGGTGTGCGTCGCGCCGATGATGGCACTGCCGGGTCGATGGCGATCGGGCTCGTACGGCTCGATGAACACCGACACATGGGTCAGTCCGTCGGTGAAGATCGCCTGCACCACATCAGCCTTCGAGGAGCGCGCTTTGTCGGCCATTGGATCGAGCGAGCGCTTGATGCAGCTGACTTGGCGAAAGCCCGCGACCGCGTCCTTCAGTCGCCATCCCTCGCCGTCCAGGCTGGTGCGGTGGGGCAGCGATTTCACGACGCGATAGCCATCGAGCTGCTTCATCGCAGAGACCACGGTATCGGGCTGCGGCTTCACCCCGATGGCCACGTCGCTGAAAGCCGTGCTTTCGAGCACGCGGCCGTCCTGGGCGAGCATGTCGGCGCGCAGCAGCAGGCCACTGCCCTGTTCGGCCCACAGTCGCTGGGCAAATCGCGATGTGTCGCGCGGACGCAGGAGGAACACCGCGGCATCGTGGCCGGCGACGCGGCCGGACCCTTCGGCCACCATGTCATAGCGGTCAAAGAGCTCATCGTCGCCCATGCTCGGCAGCGCCGGGAAGGGCCGAATCGGTTCGCGCTGTTCCACGTGCGCCACCCTGGTTGCCGGCCACAGGGTCACGACGCGCTCGTTGTGGCGCAACACGCGCCGCGCTTGCCCATCCAGCACGTCGGCGCGCTCGTAGGTCTGGCTGCCCTCGCAGAAGTGCGCCACCCGTGAACTCGACATCGCCCCGTCGGTTGTCAGCACCAGCGTGCCCTCGTAGTTGTGCTGGGTGGCTGCAGCATGCATGCGCATCAGCCAGTCGCGGGCCTCGGCGCCCGGCAACAACTTGTCGCCTGCCTGGGCGGTCGTCATGGCACACCACATCAGCATGCCAGCCAGACCCGCCGCGGTCCTGGTGCGCCCGCGCAAAGCTTGCATCCGCGGCACTCAGCGCCCCGGATCAGAGACGACGGTTGCGCTGCGCAGGACGCCGCCCGGCGCCGTCAGCGGCGACGCGTTGGCGTACTGGCGGTGCGCTGCCAGGTACCGGTCGAGTTCCGGATTTCGGATCAACGTGCGGCCGTCACGCCCCGCCACGATGACCGGAGCCGACGCCGCGGCACGTTCGGCGCCCGGCGGCGACTGCAGGTTCGCGACGACCGCGACGGGGCCGTTGATCTCCTTGTTCATCGCAAGCGCCGGCGCAGCGCCACGCGATTCGTCCAAACCAGCCATCCGAGTCACAACGAGCACGCCGGCGACCGCGACGAAGCCTGCGGCAACCGCCGCTGTCGTTATCCAGGGCCGGCGCTCGCGAGCCGGCGCGAGCAACACCGGCTCGTCCGCGAGCCGTTCACGAAACCGCGCCAGAAATCTTGCGTCGCGGCCCACGCCGCCCGCGGCGTCCTCGCTGCGCAGCACATCGCCGATCACGTGATAGGCATGCCAGTCTGCACGCGCCGACGCGTCATTGCGCCAGGCACGGCAAGCTTCATCGGCAGCCTCGCCGTCGCCATCCATCAGGGCCGACAACTGGGCCCGGCCGCGCGACAGCGGGGCGGCATTCGGATCGTTCATCGCGTCATCGGCTTTCATCTCTGATTCTCCGGGCTGGCATGACCACCTACCAACGCTCGCCCACTTGGGTGCCCAACAGCGGGCGCAACCGCAGTGCGATCGCTTCGCGGGCGCGAAAGATCCGTGAGCGCACAGTTCCAATCGGGCAATTCATCACGTCGGCGATCTCTTCGTAACTCAGGCCCTCGATTTCACGCAACACGATCGCCTGGCGCAGATCCTCGCTCAGGCCGTCGATCGCCGCATTCACGGTGGCCGCTATTTCCTTGCTCGCAAGCACCGCTTCGGGCGTTGCGCCGTCACTTAGTTCGCTCTCGACCCGCGAAGTTTCGTCGCCGTCGTCCTGGGAAACGAGGGTGGACTCCGAGACCAGGGGGTCGCGCCTGCGCTCGACCAGCAGTTTCTTGGCCGTGTTGACCGCAATCCGGTAGAGCCAGGTGTAGAAGGCGCTGTCCCCCCGGAACTGGGGGAGCGCCCGATAGGCCCGGATGAAGGTCTCCTGCGCCACGTCTTCCACCAGGCCCTCGTCGCGCACCATGCGCGCGATCAGGCGCTGGATGCGGCGCTGGTACTTGACCACCAGCATCTCGAAGGCGCGTTTGTCGCCGCGCTTGGCCCGATCGACCAGCAGGGCGTCGGCATCCGCCGTCTCGGTCATCGCTCGCTCACCCAGGGGGCGCGACGGGCGATGCAGGGTCGCCCTCGTCGCTGCGGGAAGAATACAGGGCAGTGCGCAACGCGGGCCACTGTTGGCCAGCACTGCCGCGAGAGGACACGATCCACGTGCGGCGCGCCTGCGCAGGGCCCGCTGGCCGGAACCGCAGCAGCATCCAGCCCTGCAAATCGATCGCCACGTCGAGTTCGCCTGGTTGCTCGTTCCATTGCCATTCGTGCCCGTTGAATGCGAGCAATGCAGGCCGCTGCGCCCGGTACGCCCAGATCCCGAACAGGACCGCGCCCACAACCGCGCTCGAGGCCACGGCCGCTGCCGCAGGCACCGGCAGCCACTCGCGCCACTGAGACAGCCATGAAAAGAACTGAGCGGCCGCCAGGGCACCCATCAACGCCGCGAAAGCGATCCAGCCTCGGTTGCGGCCCAACGCCACCCTCACGGGCGGTGCAGCGTGCATCGTGGAGCGACGCGACGGCTCAGGCGCGACGGAACAGCAAGGTGCCGTTCGTGCCGCCGAAGCCGAAATTGTTCTTGGCAGCCACGTCGATCTTCATCTCGCGCGCGGTGTTGGCGCAGTAGTCCAGATCGCACTCTGGATCCTGGTTGAAGATGTTGATCGTCGGCGGGCTTACCTGGTGGTGCACCGCGAGCACGGTGAACACCGACTCGATGCCGCCGGCGCCCCCCAGCAGATGCCCGGTCATCGACTTGGTGGAGTTGACGACCATCTTCTTCGCGTGGTCGCCGAAAGCAAGCTTGATCGCATTGCTTTCGTTGACGTCGCCCAGCGGCGTGCTCGTGCCATGTGCATTGAGGTACTGCACCGCATCGGCGTTGAGGCCTGCATTGCGCAGCGCAGCCTTCATCGCGCGCTTGGGACCGTCGACGTTGGGCGCGGTCATGTGGAAGGCATCGGCTCCCATGCCGAAGCCGACGAGTTCGGCATAGACCTTCGCACCGCGCTTCTTCGCGTGCTCGTACTCCTCGAGCACCAGCACGCCAGCGCCCTCGCCGAGCACGAAGCCGTCGCGGTCCTTGTCCCAGGGGCGGGAGGCCGTGGCCGGGTCGTCGTTGCGCGTCGACAGCGCGCGGGCCGCGGCGAAGCCGCCGATGCCCAGCGGCGACACTGTGCTCTCGGCGCCGCCCGCGATCATCACGTC
>JAOUIM010000509.1 GCA_029884035.1 Aquincola sp.
GAGGATCGCGTCCAGCTGGTCGTACGGCGGCAGGCTGTCCTGGTCGGTCTGGTTGGGGCGCAGCTCTGCCGAGGGTGGCCGCGTGATGATCCGGCGCGGGATGATCTCCGGCCCCTGTGCGTTCTTCCACTCCGCGAGACGGTATACGAGGGTCTTGGCCACATCCTTGATGACCGCAAAGCCGCCGGCCATGTCGCCGTACAGCGTGCAGTAGCCGGTGGCCATTTCGCTCTTGTTGCCGGTGGTCAGCACGATCGCGCCGGTCTTGTTCGACAGCGCCATCAGCAGCGTGCCGCGGATGCGCGCCTGGATGTTCTCCTCGGTGGTGTCCTCGGTCAGGCCCGCGAACTGCTGCGCCAGGCTGGCGCGGAAGGCGTCGAACATCGGTGCGATCGCGATCTCGTCGTAGCGCACCTTCAATCGCGCGGCCATGTCTCGCGCATCGATCCACGAGATGTCGGCGGTGTATGGCGAGGGCATCATCACCGCGCGCACCCGCTCGGGCCCCAGCGCATCGACCGCCACCGCCAACACGAGGGCCGAGTCGATGCCGCCCGATAGGCCGATGATCGCGCCGGGAAACCCGTTCTTGCCGAGGTAGTCGCGCACGCCGGTCACCAGCGCCGCCCAGGCCTGCGCCTCGAGCGAAGGCAGCGGCGCGACCTCGCCACGCCAGCGCGTGCCGTCCAGGGTGGCCAATGCGACGGCGGGCTCGAAGCTTGCTGCCCGCATGCCCACCCGGCCGTCGGCGTCGAGCGCGAACGAGGCACCGTCGAATACGACCTCGTCCTGGCCGCCGACCAGATGGGCGTACAGCAGCGGCAAGCCCACCGCACGCGCGCGCTCGGCCATGCGCGCCTCGCGCTCGCCGGCCTTTTCGAGATGGAACGGCGAGGCGTTGAGCACCGCAAGCACCTGCGCGCCCGCGGCCTTGGCGCCGGCCGCCGGTTCGTCGAACCAGGCGTCCTCGCAGATCAGCACGCCCACGCGGGTGCCCGCGCAATCGAACACCAGCGGTGACTGGCCGGCGTCGCGGCCGCTGGCGAAATAGCGGCGTTCGTCGAACACCTGGTAGTTGGGCAGCTCGCGCTTGCAGTAGGTCGCGACGACCCTTCCCCCCGCCAGCAGCGAGGCCGCATTGAAGCGCAGCGGCTGCACGGTCGACTTGGTCCTAACATCGCCGCGATCACCGAACTGATGCGGATGACCGACCACCACCTGCAAGCCGATGCAATCCGCGAGCAAACGCGCGATGCCCTCCAGCGCCTCGGCGCAGGCGCGCATGAAGGCCGGCCGCAGCAGCAGGTCCTCGGGCGGATAGCCGCTGAGGGCCAGCTCCGGGGCCAGCACCAGGTGCGTGCCCAGGGCATGCGCGCGGCGCGCGGCCTCGACGATCTGCCGGGCGTTGCCTTCGAGGTCGCCGACGGTGGCGTTGATCTGGGCCAGTGCGACCTTCATCGCCGCGGAGCGCTTTGAGTTGGGGTCGAAGGATTATGTCATCCGGGTCGTCGACGATCCGCAGACCGTCGACGCGTCCGCGTGGAACGAGCTGCTCGAGGCGCAGCCTGCGGCCACGCCCTTCATGCGCCACGAGTACCTCGTCGCGTTGCACCGCTCGGGCAGCGCCATGGCCGACACCGGCTGGATGCCGCAGTGGCTGCTGGTCGAGCGCGCTGGCGCGCTCGTCGCCGCCGCGGCGCTGTACTTGAAGGCCCACTCCTACGGCGAATATGTTTTCGACTGGGCCTGGGCCGACGCCTACCGGCGCCACGGCCTGGACTACTACCCCAAGCTTCTCGGCGCGGTCCCGTTCACCCCGGTGCCCGGCTCACGCCTGCTGGCCCGCGACGACGGCGGCCGTGACCTGCTGCTGGCCGCGATGCGCGGCCTCGTCGAACAAGCCAAGCTGTCGTCGGCGCATCTGCTGTTTCTCGACGAGACCGACCGCGCCGCCTGCGAGCGCGCGGGATGGATGCTGCGCCACGGCGTGCAGTTCCACTGGACCAACCGGGAGCGCGAGCCCTATGCCGGCTTCGTCGATTTCGCCGCAGGCCTGCAGCGCCACAAGCGCAAGAAGATCGCGCAGGAACGCCGGCGCGTCGCCGAGGCCGGGGTGACGCTGCGCGCGCTGCACGGCGAGACGATCGACGAGGCGATGTGGGACTTCTTCTTTCGCTGCTACACGCTGACCTACCGCGCGCACCAGTCGACGCCCTACCTCACGCGCGAGTTCTTCCGCGAGGTCGCGCGGACGATGGCCGACCATTGGCTGATGTTCGTCGCCCAGCGCGGGGGCCGGCCGATCGCCGCGTCGCTGATCGCGCTCGACCCGGCCCGCCGTGTCGCCTATGGCCGCTATTGGGGCGCGACCGAACACGTGCCCTGTCTGCACTTTGAGGCCTGCTACTACGCGCCGCTGGCGTGGTGCATCGACAACCGCTACCTGCGATTCGAGGGCGGCGCGCAAGGCGAGCACAAGATGGCGCGCGGCCTGCTGCCGGTGCGCACGAGTTCAGCGCACTGGATCGCCGATGCACGTTTCGCT
>JAOUIM010000109.1 GCA_029884035.1 Aquincola sp.
ATCCTTCCCCGGCCAGCGGCACCGCGAGCGCGAGCAGCAGCCCCGAAACTGCCAGCTGGTACAGCAGTGTCTTCTCGGGCGGCGCGCTGGACAGCCGCGTGGCGCGAATCACCAGCGTCGTGGCACCCCAGAGCAGCGCAGCCGCCAGGCCCAAGGCATCGCCCAGCCACTGGCGCGGGCCGCCAAGTGCTGCCGGCATGAAGCCCTCGGCAAATGCCCATGCCACGCCTGCGAACGCGGCCGCCAGACCCGCCCATTGCGACGGGGCCAGGCGCTCGCCGCGCGCGACCAGCGGCATTCCGAGCGCGACAACAAAGGGCGAGAGATAGATGAACACGACCATGCGAGAAGCGGTCGTGAACTGGAGGCCCACGAAGATGCAGGCGAACTCGCCCGCGAAGAGCACGCCGGCGACCACCCCCGCACGCAACGTGCGATCGCGATCGAACAACGCGATCCCGCGCCAACGCGCCCACCCCAGCACCAGCAGCGCCGCGCCGATCGAACGCAGCGCGGCTTGCGTGAATGGCGCAAAGTCCGCGAGTGCGACCTTGGCAGCCACCTGGTTCAGGCCCCACACGACACAGCACAGCACCAGCAGCCCCACAGCCAGGCCGTCAAGGCGGGTGCGCCGCAGATCGTCGCCCGTCATCGATTCGCGCGCCACCGGGTAGTGATCACGTCGCCAATCACCGCGGACGCCAAACCCGCCGCCGCGCCCGTCGCATGGGCCAATGGCGCGACGGGAAAGTCCCACCCCGGCGTGACCTGCGTGGGCACCAGCCATGGACGCTCCAGCGCGATCTTGATGATCAACCCGATGCCGACCGCAATCCCGATGAGCCTTCGGCGCCCCCGCTCGTGGCGCAAGATGTGCCAGGCGGCGATCGCAACGCCCGCGTGGAGGACACCCGACAAGCCGCCGTAGCTCACGAGTGAAGGCTGAAGCACCAGGGCCGCGTGGCCAAGGGGCCATGCCGCGAGCCAGGCGATCGCGCAGCGAGGCGGCAGCCGCGCTGCCATGCCGAAGGCCGCGACGACCGCGCAGCCGACTTCATTGGCGACCAGGTGCGTGGGGCTCCAATGGACGAGCGCCGCAGACCAGAACCGCCACGGTTCAGTCCACGCTCGACCTGGCTGCCAGTCCAGCGCCTCGCGCGGGGCGCCCCACGCCAACCCTGCTGCTGCCGCACACAGCGCCGCCAAGCCGAGCCAGGCCGTCGAGCCTCGCGTCACGCGGGCGCGCTACCGAACACGGCGCACCACAGTGCGAGCACAGCAGCGCGCTGGGAGGCCATCGCTCCCGTGGGGAACTGCGTCGGCTGCTCGTCCAGGCGCGCCCGATGTTGCGCGCGGCGCAGCTCGCGGTAGGCATCTGCCGCCGTACGGCCCACGCCCTCCGGCAGCAGGCCCGCCGCCTCAGCGCGCTGCAGGAGCGCGATATTGCCTACGTTGTCGAGCAATTCGGGGTGTGATGCCGAATGGGCGAGCACCAGTTGCTGCACGGCGAATTCGGCGTCCATCATGCCGCCGGCGCTGTGCTTGACGTCGAACAATCCGGCCTTCACCGGCCGCGCCGCACGCACCTTGCCGCGCATTGCGAGCACCTCTTTCGCCAGTGCCGTCGCGTCACGCGGGGCGGCCAGCACCTCGCGCCGCACCGCTTCGATGCGCGTCGCCAGCGCGGGCGGCCCCGCGCAGCAGCGGGCACGTGTCAACGCTTGGTGCTCCCAGGTCCACGCCGTGTTGCTGCCGCGCCCACGCTGGTACTGTTCGAAAGCCGAGATCGAGGTCACGAGCAGGCCCGAGTTGCCGTTCGGACGCAGCGCAGTGTCAATGTCGAAAAGCTCGCCCGCCGCGGTTCGCACCGTGAGCCAAGTGATCAGTCGTCGCACGAACGCGCTGTAGACCTCGAGCGCATGGTCCTTGTCAGGCTCGTCGTTATCGTCGAACACGAAAACGACGTCGAGATCGCTTCCGTAGCCCAATTCCTTGCCGCCCAGTTTGCCGTAGGCGATGACCGCGAACTGCGGCGTCTCGCGGTGGCGATGCTTCAAGTGGGCCCAGCTCCACCGGACCGTGCAGTCGAGCACCGTGTCGGCAAGCGCCGACAGGTCGTCGGCCACTTGCTCGACGGTCAGCCGACCCTCGACATCGCGCACAAGGGTACGAAACACCTCGGCATGGTGTGCACGGCGCAGCGTGTCAAGCAGCGCCTCTTCGCCGGCCTCGCCCGCACGTTCCCAAGCGGCATGACGCTCCTCGAGCTCGGCCAGGAACGCCGCGCGCTCGAAGCGGCCGGCCACCAGACGCGCGTCGGCCAGCTCGTCGATGACCCCGGGGTGCTGCATCAGGTAGCGCATCGGCCAGCGAGCCAGCCCAAGCAGTGCGAGCAGCCGTCGCTGGACCTCGGGCCGCTCGACCAGCATCGCGAGATAACTCTCGCGCCGCAACAATGGTTCGACCCAGTCGATGAAACGCAGCGCGGCGCCCTCGGTGCAATGGCCTTCGGCCACCCCTTCCGCGGCGCGCTGCACCAGGCGTGCGAGGCGCTGCTTGCTCGCATCTCGCAGCGCCTGCACGCGGGCACCCTGTGCCCAGCGCCGCGTGCGTTCGGCAATCACCGGCGGCAAGCGCTCGAGGAATCCCTCGTGATCGACGGGCAGCGGTCCGGGACCGCAGCTCTTGCATCCCCCCTTGCCGTCCGTGCCGCGCCCATCGTGAAGCAGTGCGTCGAACTCGGTGGCTACCAACTCGCGCACCTCGCCGAATCGATCGAGCAATTCGCACGCATCGTCATTACACGCCAGGCCCATCGAGCGAGCGATCCAGGACAGGTCGCCATCGGCAGCGGGCAACAGATGCGTCTGCTGATCGTCGAGATACTGGATGCGGTGCTCGACACGTCGCAGGAACTCATACGCGGCAGCGAGGCGGGCCGCCGTGGCGGGTTTCATCAGACCACGTGCGGCCAGCCGCTCGAGCGCCTTGAGCGTCGAGCGCGTGCGGATTTCGGGGAACTGACCGCCTCGCACGACGAGCAGAAGTTGCACGATGAACTCGATCTCGCGGATGCCTCCGCGGGACAGCTTCACGTCGTTGCTGCGTTCGGGTCGACCCGCGGCACGCCGCTGTGCCTCCTCACGGATGCGGGTGTGCAACTGGCGCAGGCCCTCGAAGACACCATAGTCGAGGTAGCGCCGATAGACGAACGGTGTGACCAGCGAACGCAGCGCGAGCGCACGCCCGCTCTGCACCGCGGCACGCGGCACGACGACGCGGCTTTTCAACCATGCAAAGCGCTCCCACTCGCGTCCTTGAGTCTGGAAATATTCCTCCAGCATCGCCAGGCTGACCACCGGCGGGCCCGAATTGCCGTTGGGACGCAGTGCGAGGTCGACACGAAACACGAAGCCTTCTTCGGTCACGTCTCCGATCAGCGCGTACAGGCGGCGCGCAATCTTGGCGAAGTACTCGTGTGCGGAGATCACTTCGGGGCCGCGGGTGTGGCCCTCGTCCTCGTAGACGTAAACCAGATCGACGTCCGAAGACACGTTGAGCTCGCGCGCGCCGAGCTTACCCATGCCGACGATCCAGAAGTCGATTTCGCCGCCGTCGGCGTCGACGGCCGAACCGTGACGTGCGTCGGTCTCCCGCCGGGCCTCGGCCAGAGCCAGCTCGAGGGTTGCCTCGGCCAGCGCCGTCATCGCACCGGTGATGGTGCCCAGCGGCGCTGCCTGCTCGACGTCGAGCACCGCCAGCCGCTCGAGCACGATCTGACGCGCGATGCGCACAGCCGCGGCAAGCGGCTGGCCATCGCCCATCAATCGGCTCACCAGCGCGACCACCGCCTCGCGGTCGGGTGCACCGGGCGGAAGCAATGGCATCCACTGCGAAAGACGGCGCCGCACCCGTTGAACGAAGCGGCTGTGCTCGGCGCGAGGCTGCGCCAACGTGCCGCTGGTTTCCTCAGTCACGTCCGGCAACGGCACCACCCTGTGCTAGATTGGATTGCAACCTGACGGGGCTGTCGTCGGGCTCTGGTCATGAGGCGTTGCAACGGGTAGCGGCGCCCTCTCGACAACAGGCGACATGCGCTGCTTGCGTTTCCACCCGCCTTATCCACCCGCTTTGCCCTCCGTCACCCAAGCCCCCGACCCCGGCAGCGCCCCGCGCATCGAGCGCCGGCACCATCGCGGCCTTCGTCTGGCGTGGCGGCTCGCGTTTGGCGGTCTGTTTGCAGCGTGGAGCTTATTGCTCCTCGCATGGCTGACGCTTCAATGGGGGATTTTGCCCCGTGTCGAGCAGTGGCGCCCGCAAATCGAAGAGCGTGCCAGTGCAACGATCGGTATGCCAGTCAAGATTGGCGCGATCCGGGTGCGCTCGGGAGGCTGGATGCCGCTGATCGAGTTGGACGACGTGGTGCTCGTGCCCCGTGGCTCCGGCCCGTCGGGCGCAGAAAGCGAGGCGCTGCGACTTCCGAAGGTCAGTGCGACGCTGTCGGCGCGCTCTCTGTTGGGGCTCGAACTGCGATTCGAGCAGGTGCACGTTCAAGGTGCCGCGCTCGAAGTCCGTCGCGACGCGACGGGCCGGATCTTCGTGGCCGGCATCGGGATCAGCGCACACCGTGACCAGGCCGCCGACGAAATCAGTCCGGCGCTGGACTGGGCGCTGGCGCAGCACGAGGTGGCGGTGCGCGATGGGCGCGTACGCTGGGTCGACGAACAGCAAGTCGGAACCTCACCCATCGAGCTGACTGGCGTGGACCTGGTGCTGCGCAGCGGCCTGACGGGCCACGATGTCCGGCTCGATGCCACGCCGCCTGCCGCGGCAGGCGAACGATTCACGCTGATTGGCCGCTTCAGCCGGCCCGTGCTGGCGCGGCGCGGCGACTGGCAACGCTGGAGCGGCAACGTCTATGCAGAACTGCCAAGTGCCGACAGCGCGGCGTGGCGGGCCTACCTCGCATTGCCCTTCGAACTCAGTTCGGGCCGGATGGCCCTGCGCGCTTGGCTCGATGTCAGCAACGGACAAGCCCACAGCGTGCAGGCCGATGTGGCAATGCGCGAGATCGCGCTGCAATTCAAGGGCCGCACACAGGCGCTCCCGCTCGAAAGCTTGCAAGCGCGTCTGACGGCGGAGCGTGATGGCGCGACGCTGCGCTTGTCCGCCGAGCGGCTGACATTCAGGAGCGGTCCCATCGAGTGGCCGGCCACTCGGTTCGCGCTCGCGCTTCACCAGCCTGCCGGCAGCGCGCCACCCGTTGCGGGCGCGGCTTCTGCCATGGTCGGCTCGTTCGATGGCGGCGAGTTCAGCGCCGACCGGCTCGATCTGGCGGCGTTGGCCGCGCTCGCGGCGCAGCTTCCGCTCGGGGCGACCGTCGATCAGTTGCTCGCTACACTGTCGCCCAGCGGCCAGGTGCGCAATCTCAGCACGCGCTGGGAAGGCCCGCTGGACGCGCCGCGGCGCTACCAAGTCAAGGCGGTGGCCAGTGCCCTGACGATTGCCGCCGCGCCCTCGCCCGAACCGCGTCGCGTGGGCCGTCCCGGGTGGCGCAATGCAAACGTCGACTTCGACGCCAACGAGACCGGAGGCCGGGCGCGCCTGACGGTCGACAAGGGGGCGCTGGTCTTTCCGGGCGTCTTCGAACAGCCGGAAATCGCCTTCGACAGCTTTGCCACGACACTGACCTGGCGCATCACGCCTCGCACGCCTTCGCCTGCCGCGATCGAGTTGGTGCTCACCGACACGCGCTTCGCCAACGCCGATGCGCAGGGAGAATTGTCGATCGCGCAGTGGCGTACCGGCCCGTCCGCAGGCTTTGCCCGAGGCGCCCGATTTCCAGGCCAACTCGACCTTTCCGGCAAACTGGGTCGCGGCCGCGCAGTTGCGGTGGCACGCTATCTGCCTCTGGGTGTGCCCGAAGGGGTGCGGCGCTACGTGGAGCGCGCCGTCACCGACGGGCGCATCGCAGAGGCCACGTTCAGGGTCCGGGGCGACCTGTGGGACTTCCCGTTCGCCGCGCCGTCCACCGCCACGTCGGCGCCTGGCGCGAGTCCGCCTGCGACGTCGGCGCCACGTGGCGAATTCCGTATCGCAGGCCGTGTGCAGGACGTCGGACTGGCCTATGTGCCAGGCGAACCCGACGCAGCGCCGGCCTGGCCCGCGTTCACACGTGTTGAGGGCGAACTGATCTTCGACCGCGGCGCGATGGAGATCCGCAACGCGCAGGCGCGGCTCTGGGGCGTCGAGCTGTCGAAGGTCAATGGCGGCATCCGCGACTTGCACCAGCCTGTGCTCCGTCTGGACGGCCAGGTCCGCGGCCCGCTGGCCGATCTTGTGCGCTATGTGAATGCCACGCCGGTGGGCGGGTGGATCGGGCAGGCCTTGCGCGACACGACCGCCAGCGGCAACAGCGACCTCAAGCTCGCCATTGAATTGCCCTTCGCGGAGCTCAGCCGCAGCACGGTGCAGGGTTCGCTGCAGTTGGTGGGCAACGAAGTGCGTGTGGCCGGCGGCATGCCGCCGCTGGCGGGCACGAAGGCGCGCGTGACCTTCACCCAAAAGACCGTCACGCTCACCGGCGCCAGCGCCCGCGTGCTTGGCGGGGACGTGAGCTTCGAAGGCGGCACGCAACCCGACGGCAGCCTGCGCATCACGGGGCAGGGCATGGCCACTGCGGAGGGACTGCGTCGGGCCGGTGAACTGGGCGCGTTGTCCCGCCTTGCGGCGTCCGCATCGGGACAGACGCCGTATCGCCTCACGCTGGGAGTCGTCGGCGGCCACACCGAATTGACGCTGACCAGTCCGATGAGCGGCATCGCGCTCGATCTGCCCGCGCCAATCAGGAAGCCCGCTGAAGCGACGTGGCCGCTGCGCCTCGAAACCCGCGTCGCCAGTGATGGGCAGCGCGACAGGGTCCGTTTTGATCTGGGCACCGTGATCTCGGCACAGTATCAGCGCAGCGTTTCGCGTGAGAGTTCACCGTCGGTGATCCGCGGTGCGATCGGGGTGCTCGAGCCGGCCCCGCCACTGCCCGAGCGCGGCGTACAAGCGGTGCTCGCGCTGCCGGCCGTCGATGCCGACGCGTGGCAGGCATTGGTCGATCGCGTACAGAGCAGCGGCACCGCCGAGGCGGCGACGGCCATCGATGGTTACTTGCCGCGCGTGGTGGCACTGCGTGCGCAGTCGATCGTCTCCGGTGGTCGACAGCTGACCAACCTCGTGGCCGGCGTGAGCCAGGACAGCGCGGACGGCACCTGGCGAGGCAGCATCGACGCCGACCAGCTCGGCGGTTATGTCGAATACAGGGCGGCCAGGGGACCCGCCAACCCCGGGCGCGTGTATGCGCGGCTGGCGCGGCTGGCACTGCCGCCGAACGAAGCCAGTTCGGTGGAGAACCTGCTGGCGCAAGCGCCCTCCACGGTGCCCGCGCTGGATGTCGTGATCGACAACTACGAGTTGCGCGGCAAGAAACTCGGCCGCGTCGAGGTCGAAGCGGTCAACCGTGCTGCGGAGGCGGGCCCGCGCACGGCGCGCGAGTGGCGCATGACGCGTTTCGCGCTCACCAACCCTGAGGCGCAGCTCAGCGGCAGCGGACAGTGGCAGCCCGGCAGCGGTCAGCGCATGGTCATGGACTTCAAGCTCGATCTGTCCGACAGTGGCGCCTTTCTCGAGCGTCTGGGCTTTGCGGGCACGCTCAAGGGCGGCAAGGGCCGTATCGCGGGCCAGCTGTCGTGGGCCGGTTCGCCGCTGGACTTCCATGTCCCCAGCCTCGACGGCACGCTGAACCTCGCACTTGATGCCGGGCAGTTCCTCAAGGCCGGTCCGGGCGCAGGGCGCTTGTTGTCGGTACTCAGCCTGCAGTCGCTGCCGCGCCGAATCACGCTCGATTTCCGCGACCTGTTCCAGGAAGGATTCGCGTTCGACAACGTCACTGGCGACGTGACCATCGCGGACGGCGTGGCCGCCACGCGCAACCTGCGCATGCGCGGTGTGCAGGCTGCGGTGCTGATGGAAGGCAGCGCCGACCTGAACCGCGAGACGCAGGACCTGCGCGTCGTGGTCGTGCCCGAGATCAATGCCGGCACCGCCTCGCTGGCCTATGCGGCGATCAACCCTGCTGTGGGCCTGGGCACGTTCCTCGCGCAATTGCTGCTGCGCCGCCCCCTCATCGCCGCCAGCACGCGCGAGTTCCGGGTTCAGGGCACCTGGGCCGACCCGAAGATCGAACGCGTCGAGCGCAAGCCCGGCGAAGCCGTGCCCGATATCGACGCCCCGGCCGCCCCGCCCCCCCCGAAGGCTGCATCATGACCGCACCGCTCGTGAAGATCGCCGCGCTGCAGACCGTGTCCACGCCGGACGTGGGTCGCAACCTGGATGCCGCAGCCCGGCTGATCGCCGCTGCCGCCGGCCAGGGCGCGAATCTCGTCGCGCTGCCCGAACACTTCGGCCTGATGGGGCTCCGCGATACCGACAAGCTCGTCATCGCGGAGACGCCGGGTGATGGACCGATCCAACGATTCCTGGCCGCGCAGGCGCGCGAACATCGCCTGTGGGTGGTCGGCGGCACACTGCCGATGCGCGGGCGGACGTCCGAGCGTGTGCTCAACAGTTGCTGTGTCTACGCGCCCGACGGCACTCCCGCCGCGCGCTACGACAAGATCCATCTCTTCCGCTTCGACAATGGGCGCGAAAGCTACGACGAGGCACGTGTCCTGGAAGCCGGCCGCAGCCCCGTCGCGCTGTGCGCGGCGGGGCTGCGCGTGGGCCTGTCGATCTGCTACGACCTGCGCTTTCCTGAGCTTTACCGGGCGCTCGGCACGCCGCCATGCGATCTGCTCACCGTGCCTGCGGCGTTCACTTTCACGACCGGGCGAGCACACTGGGAAGTGCTGCTGCGGGCGCGCGCAATCGAGAACCAGTGCTATGTCCTGGCGCCCGCGCAGGGCGGCACCCACGAGAGCGGCCGCCGCACCTGGGGCCACAGCATGATCGTCGACCCATGGGGCGATGTGCTGGCCGTGCGCCCCGAGGGCGAGGGCGTGGTGATGGCCGAGCTCGACCTGGCCCGGATCGCCGCCGTTCGCCAGCAGCTGCCCGCCCTGTCGCACCGCTGTTTGTGATCCACGGGGACGCGGTCGATCCAGCTTCGCCGGCCTGCCGGCCTCGCCCCACTAGACGGGAGTGCGGCGAAGCGGCTCCGAGGGTGGTCAACGGCTCCCGAACATCATCTGCCGCGCCAGCAGGTTCTTGGCGAAAGGCATCCTGTCCAGTACCGCAAGCCCCGCGCCCCGCAAGGTGTCGAGGCCCGGCGCGCGCCAGGTGAAACTGCGCGCGAGAAAGTCGGTGGCTGCGATGAGCACCCAACGGTCGGGCGCACGCTGCCAAGCCACGCGCGACAGCGCGGCATCGAGGCCGGGCGAGGCGTGGCTGCGGTCGGCGGCATCACGCAGCGCGCGAGCCAGCGCGAATGCATCGCGCAGGCCCAGGTTCAAGCCCTGGCCGGCCACCGGGTGCAGTGTCTGCGCGGCGTTGCCGATCCGCACCTGCCGCCCGCGCACCAGGCTCTTCTGCGCGGCCAGCCCGAGGGAAAAGCGCTTGAGCGGCGAGACGGCCGTGATGCGCCCGACGGCGGGGTCGAACACCGTGTTGAGCACGGCCAGGCGCTGCGCGTCGTCGAGATCACCGACGATGTCGGCACCCTGATCCGTCGGGGTGGGGACACACCACACGAGCGCGGCGCGCATCGAGCTGCCTGCGGCTGGCAGCGGCAGCAACGCGGCCGGCCCGTGCCGCGTGAAACGCTCGACCGCGAGGCCGCGGCGACCCGCCTCGAGCGACAC
>JAOUIM010000510.1 GCA_029884035.1 Aquincola sp.
CTGTTCACGCAGCAGGGCGAGTTGGTCGCGCACGCGAGCCGCCTTCTCGAACTCGAGGTTTCGCGCGTGCTCGAGCATCTGCCGCTCGAGCATCTTGATGCGCTTGCCCAGGTCCTTCTCGCCCAGCGCCTCCACCTCGGCCGCGGCCTGCGCCTTCGCGAGGTCCTCCCTGGCCGTCTTGTCGGACACCACCCCGTCGATCATTTCCTTGACCTGCTTGACCACGCTGCGCGGCGTGATGCCGTGGACCTCATTGAACGTCACCTGCTTGGCACGACGCCGGTCGGTCTCGTCGATCGCCCTGCGCATCGACTCGGTCATCTGGTCGGCATAGAGGATCGCCTTGCCGCTGAGGTGGCGCGCGGCGCGGCCGATCGTCTGGATCAGGGAGCGTTCGGCGCGCAGGAATCCTTCCTTGTCGGCATCGAGGATCGCCACCAGGCTCACCTCCGGAATGTCCAGACCCTCGCGCAGCAGGTTGATGCCCACCAGAACGTCGAACACGCCCAGCCGCAGGTCACGGATGATCTCGACGCGCTCCACCGTGTCGATGTCGCTGTGCAGGTAGCGCACCCTCACGCCGTTGTCGGCGAGGTAGTCGGTCAGCTGCTCGGCCATGCGCTTGGTCAGCGTCGTGATGAGCACGCGCTCGCCCACCTTGACCCGCTCGTGGATCTCCTGCAGCACGTCGTCGACCTGGTGGGTGGCGGGGCGCACCTCGACCACCGGGTCGATCAGCCCGGTGGGCCGCACCACCTGCTCGACCACCTGCCCGGCGTGGCGCTGCTCGTAGTCGGCGGGGGTCGCGGAGACGAAGATCGCCTGGCGCATCTTCTTTTCGAACTCGTCGAAGCGAAGCGGCCGGTTGTCGAGCGCGCTAGGCAGCCGGAAGCCGTACTCCACGAGGGTCGTCTTCCTGGCGCGGTCGCCGTTATACATGCCACCGAGCTGGCCGATCAGCACATGGCTCTCGTCGAGAAACATCAGCGCGTCCTTGGGCAGGTAGTCGACCATCGTCGATGGTGGCTCGCCCGGCGCGGCACCCGATAGGTGGCGGGTGTAGTTCTCGATGCCCTTGCAATGACCGACCTCGTTCATCATCTCGAGGTCGAACCGCGTGCGCTGCTCCAGACGCTGTGCCTCCACAAGCTTGCCCGCCTTGACCAGCTCGTCGAGACGGTCACGCAGCTCAGCCTTGATCGTCTCGACCGCACGCAGCACGCGGTCGCGTGGCGTGACGTAATGGCTCGACGGGTAGATCACGAAGCGTGGCACCTTCTGGCGGATGCGACCCGTGAGAGGATCCAGCAGGGACAACGAATCGATCTGGTCGTCGAACAATTCGATGCGGATCGCAAGTTCCGAGTGCTCGGCGGGGAAGACATCGATCACATCGCCACGCACGCGAAAACTGCCGCGCGAGAAATCCATCTCGTTGCGCGTGTACTGCATCCGGATCAGCTGCCCGATCACGTCGCGCTGGCCGATCTTGTCACCCACACGCACGATGAAGCGCATCTCCGAATAGTCCTCGGGCTTGCCGATGCCGTAGATCGCGCTCACGGTGGCCACGATGATCACGTCGCGCCGCTCGAGCACGCTCTTGGTGGCCGACAGGCGCATCTGTTCGATGTGCTCGTTGATCGAGCTGTCCTTCTCGATGAAGAGGTCGCGCTGCGGGACGTAGGCTTCGGGCTGGTAGTAGTCGTAGTAGCTGACGAAGTACTCGACCGCGTTCTTCGGGAAGAACTCGCGGAACTCGCTGTACAGCTGCGCGGCCAGCGTCTTGTTGGGTGCGAACACGATCGCAGGACGCCCGAGGCGCGCGATCACGTTGGCCATCGTGAAGGTCTTGCCCGAACCGGTCACGCCCAGCAGCGTCTGGAACGTCAGGCCGTCCTTGATGCCCTCGACAAGCTTGTCGATCGCCTGCGGCTGATCACCCGCGGGAGGATAGGGCTGGAACAGCTGGAACGGCGAATTCGCAAAGCTCGCGAACTCGCCGACCGCGGGCTCGGGCGGCGCAGTGACTTCGGCCGGCAGCGACATCAGGGTTGACCCGTAAAATTGCGATAACCCGCCAGCGTAGCGCATCCCCCTCTGCCCCGCTCTCCCTCTGCCCACCCAAAATCCTGTCATGAGCCTGTTTGCCTCTGTCGAAATGGCCCCGCGCGACCCGATCCTGGGTCTGAACGAACAGTTCGCAGCCGACCCCAACCCGCGCAAGGTGAACCTCGGCGTTGGTGTGTATTACGACGAGGATGGCAAGTTGCCGCTCCTCAAGTGCGTGGCGGCAGCGGAACAGCAGATGGCCGAAGCCGCGAAACCGCACGGCTACTTGCCAATCGATGGCAATGCCGCCTACGACCAGGCCGTACAGGGGCTCGTCTTCGGCGCCACCAGCGATGTCGTGGCATCCCGCCGTGTCGCCACCGTGCAGGCTCTTGGTGGAACCGGCGCGCTCAAGCTCGGCGCCGATCTCCTGAAGCAGGTGAACCCTGGCGCGCGGGTGCTGATCAGCGCGCC
>JAOUIM010000511.1 GCA_029884035.1 Aquincola sp.
CAACAAGGAATCCAAGAAACCCAAACAGGTGCGGCAAACGGCCGCTCCAGGCGTGCCGCCGCCAGCCATTCCGGCGGTGGCCGGTGCCATCCTCGACCGCCAGAAGAAGAAATAGGCGCAGCGAGCCGGAAGATCGCGTTCGTTCGGACGCATCATCCGGACTTCGCGTCGGGCCTTCGGGGCCGACGACCGATCAACCCCGGTGCACACCGACATGCCGGCCGACATCACCATCGACACCTCATCACCGCCTTACTACCACGCCGATTCGGAGGCCGTTCGGTTCTGGGTCACGATGGACGACGGCGCGAGCGTCGGCGCCAGCATCAGCACGCGCACGCTGCGCTACCGCTTCAACGCCGACGTCAACGAGGCCAATGCGCTGTCGATCTACATCGCGCACCGCGACGCGATCGACGCGGCGGTGAAGCGTCGCGTCGCCAGCGGCTCGATCGAGCCGGTGATGGTGCGCGAGCACGACCTGCCGGCGCCCGGGCGCCGTTAGCCCGTCTTTCTCAACTCACCGTTGCTTTGCTGGGATTTCGCTGTTTTGACTGATGTAAGTCGTTGATGCTCAAGGCGTGCGATGGGCGAAGTGCTTGTAGTGAAGACTTTGGTCGTTGCGAGACGGTGAGGGTCTTCATAAAGTGCGGGGATGTTCCTGCGCTGCAGCCGACGCGTGAAGGATGGCAAGGTTCACGAGTATTGGAATCTCGTGGAGAACCGGCGCCTGGCTGACGGTCGCGTTGCGCAGCGCCAGGTGCTGTACCTGGGCGAGATCAATGCCAGCCAGCGCGAAGCGTGGCGCAAGACCATCGAGGTGCAGGACGAAGGCACGCGGCGCCAGGTGGCGTTGTTCCCGGCGGGCTCGATGCCGGCCGACGAGGTGGATGCCATTGGCGTGCGCCTGAGCGAGCTGAGTCTGAGGCGCCCGCGTCAATGGGGTGCGTGTTGGATGGCGCTGCAGCTGTGGCAGCAGCTCGAGCTCGACGGCTTCTGGCGCTCTCGGCTGCGCGCGTCGCGCGAGGGCACGCCGTGGCTGAAGGTGCTCAAGACGCTGGTGGCGTACCGATTGATCGACCCGGGATCCGAGTGGCGGTTGCACCGCGAATGGTTCGACGCCAGCGCGATGGCCGATCTGCTGGACTCGGACTTCGCACTGGCCGAGAAGAACACGCTGTACCGCTGCCTGGATCGGCTGGTCGAGCACAAGGATGAGCTGTTCAAGTACCTCAAGCGCCGCTGGGGAGAGTTGTTCGCTGCCAAGTTCGAGGTGCTGCTGTACGACCTGACGAGCACTTACTTCGAGACCGATGTCGAGCGTGGGCCCGACGATCTGCGCCAGTTCGGCTACAGCCGCGACAAGCGGGGCGATTGCAGGCAAGTCGTGATTGCGCTGATCGTCACCCCCGAGGGCTTCCCGTTGAGCTACGAGGTCATGACGGGCAACACGGCCGACTCGACCACCTTGAGCGACTTCCTCGATCGCATCGAGCAGCGCTACGGGCGGGCCAACCGCATCTGGGTGATGGACCGCGGCATCCCCACCGAGGACAGCCTGGCCAAGATGCGGGCCATCGGCGCGTCCTACTTGGTGGGCACGCCCAAGGGGCGGCTGAGCAAGCTCGAGCAGTCCTTCCTCGATCAACCCTGGGCGCAGGTGCGACAGGGCGTGCAGGTCAAGCAGCTGGCCACCGAGGAAGATGTGTACGTGCTGGCGCAAAGCGACGCGCGCATCGACAAGGAGCGCGGCATGCGGCGCAAGCGGTTGCGTCGATACGTCGATCGGCTGCAAGCGATTGGGGCCCAGAGCCTCACGCGCGACCAGTTGCTGATGAAACTCGGTGCGGCCAAGCACGAAGCCGGGCGAGCGGCCAACTTGGTGACGGTGACAGTGCCCAAGTCCAGCGCGAAGACGGCCAGCTTGGAATTCCAACTCGATCGCGCGAAGCTGCGCCAAGTACGCCGGCGCGAGGGACGCTACCTGCTTCGAACGAATCTGGACGCACAACAGCCCGCGCGGCTGTGGACGTTCTACATCCAACTCACCGAGGTCGAGCAGGCCTTCAAGGAGCTCAAGAGCGACTTGGCCGTGCGCCCGATCTTCCACCGCAACGAGCAGCGCATCGAGGCACACATCTTCGTGGCCTTCCTGGCCTACTGCCTGCAGGTCACGCTCAAGGCCAACCTGCGCCCGCTGGCCAGCGGGCTCACGCCACGCGAGGTGCTCGCCAAGTTCAAGTCGATCCAGATGGTGGACGTGCACATCCCCACCACCGACGCACGCGAGATCACCCTGTCGCGCTACACCCAGCCCGAGCCCGAGCACCGCATGCTGCTGCAGCAACTCCAACTCAGACTGCCCGCGCAACCGCCCCCGAAGATCACGCCCGCGCAGGTGCGCCATGTCGCCCCGGCCGCAAATGTAGTGAAGACCTTCGGCCTCTGATCAAATCAAATCAAGGACTTAGCGTCGCTGTCTGCCGCCGGTTGAGAAGGACGGGTTAGGCCTGCCCCG
>JAOUIM010000110.1 GCA_029884035.1 Aquincola sp.
ACCAACGGCACCGCGGTACTGGGCCTGGGTGACATCGGCCCGCTGGCGGCCAAGCCGGTGATGGAAGGCAAGGGCGTGCTGTTCAAGAAGTTCGCCGGCATCGACGTGTTCGACATCGAGATCGCCGAGAAGAACCTCGATCGGCTGGTGGACATCATCGCTGCGCTCGAGCCCACCTTCGGCGGCATCAATTTGGAGGACATCAAGGCGCCAGACTGCTTCTACGTCGAGCGCAAGCTGCGCGAGCGCATGAAGATCCCGGTCTTCCACGACGACCAGCACGGCACCGCGATCGTGGTCGGTGCGGCGCTGCTCAACGGCCTTGCCGTGTCGGGCAAGGACATCAAGAACATCAAGCTGGTGACCTCGGGCGCCGGCGCCGCAGCGCTGGCCTGCCTCGGTCTGCTGATCAAGCTGGGTGTGCCGCGTCAGAACATCTGGGTCACCGACCTGGCCGGCGTGGTCTACCAGGGCCGCACCGAGTTGATGGACCCAGACAAGGCGGAGTTCGCGCAGCCCACCGACAAGCGAATGCTTGCCGAGGTGATTGCCGGTGCCGACGTGTTTCTCGGCTTGTCGGCCGCTGGTGTGTTGAAGCCGGCGATGGTCAAGTCGATGGCGACGCGTCCGATCATCTTCGCGCTGGCCAACCCCACGCCCGAGATCCTGCCCGAGGAGGTGACGGCGGTGCGCGACGACGCGATCATGGCCACCGGCCGCACCGACTACCCAAACCAGGTCAACAACGTGCTGTGTTTCCCATACATCTTCCGCGGGGCACTCGACGCCGGCGCCACGACGATCACCGACGCGATGGAGATCGCCGCGGTGCACGCGATCGCCGAGCTCGCCCGTGCCGAGCAGAGCGAGGTCGTCGCGGCCGCCTATGCGGGCGCGACCTTGTCATTTGGACCCGAGTACCTGATCCCCAAGCCCTTCGATCCGCGCCTGATGATGAAGATCGCGCCCGCGGTCGCGAGGGCCGCAGCCGAGTCGGGCGTCGCGCGCCGACCGGTTGTCGACTTCGATGCCTATCGCGACAAGCTGCAGGGCTTCGTGTACGCCTCGGGCCACACCATGAAACCGATCTTCACGACGGCCAAGCGCGCGGCGCACAAGCGCGTGGCCTACGCTGAAGGTGAAGAGGAACGCGTGCTGCGCGCCGCGCAGGTGGTCGTCGACGAAGGCCTCGCGCGGCCGACGCTGATTGGCCGGCCGGCGGTGATCGCCGCGCGCGTCGAGCGCTTCGGCCTGCGCCTGAAAGAGGGCGCAGACTACGACGTGGTCAACGTCGAGAAAGACCACCGCTACCGCGACTTCTGGCAGACCTACCACCGCATGACCGAACGCAAAGGGGTGACGGTGCCGATCGCCAAGATCGAGATGCGGCGCCGCTTGACGCTGATCGGCTCGATGATGCTGCACAAGGGCGAGGTCGACGGCCTGCTGTGCGGCACCTGGGGCACGACACACGCTCACCTGCAGTACATCGACCAGGTCATCGGCAAGCGGCCTGGCGGCAGCACGGGCACGAGGCAGGATGTGCGTGTCTACGCCTGCATGAACGGGCTGATGCTGCCCGGTCGCCAGGTCTTCCTCGTCGACACGCATGTCAACGCCGACCCGAGCGCCGAGGAACTCGCCGAGATCACCGCACTGGCGGCCGACGAGATGAGGCGTTTCGGCATCGAGCCGAAGGCCGCGCTGCTGTCGCACTCCAGCTTCGGCTCGAGTGACCACCCGAGCGCGCTCAAGATGCGAAGCACGCTCGCGCTGTTGCGCGACCAGGCACCCTGGCTCGAGGTCGACGGCGAGATGCACGGCGACGTGGCGCTCGATGGCGCCGCGCGCTTGGCGCTGATGCCGCACACGACACTGCATGGCGACGCCAACCTGCTGGTGCTGCCCAATATCGATGCGGCCAACATTGCCTACAACCTGCTGAAGACCGCAGCCGGTGGCGGCATCGCGATCGGCCCTGTGCTGCTCGGTGCCGCCAAGCCCGTGCATGTCCTGACGCCGTCGACGACGGTGCGGCGCATCGTCAACATGACCGCGCTGACAGTCGCGGACGCCAACGCCGCGCGTTGAACGCGTCGGCACCGTGTCGAGGCCTGCGCGCCTTGTCGGGCACCGACTATTTGAGTAGTGTGCGCACGCTAATCAACTAGACTGTCTGCCCCAATATTGGGCAGGCGGCTTGAGGTTCTTTTGCCGTTCCGGTAACATGCCGGATTGATTTTTTCAGGGTTAACCCGTGACTTCCGGCGGCAGCGACAAGTCAGCAAGCGCGCTAGCAAAGTTAGGCCTCGCTTTCTTCATCGCCATTGGAAGCTTCACGGCGGGCAGCGGTGTGCTCGCTCGCGCGCTGGCGCCCGACAACGGCCTGGCCACCGTGGCCCTGGCGGACTTGCCGGCCGAAGCACGGCACACCGAACGGATGATCCGCAATGGCGGCCCGTTCCCTCACGCGAAGGACGGAACGGTGTTCGGCAACCGCGAACGGATCCTGCCGCGCGAGCGGCGCGGTTACTACCGCGAATACACGGTGAAGACACCGGGTTCGCGCGACCGGGGCGCGCGGCGCATCGTCTGTGGCGGCCCCCAGCCGACGGCGCCTGAGGCCTGCTACTACACGGCCGATCACTACTCAAGCTTCAAGCGAATCGTGCAGTGAGCGACCAGCCAAGGATTGTTGGGTTTCTTTTTCTGACCTAGGAGGAACGTGACCATGCAATTGCAGACCGTCCGTCCGAACATCGTGCAGTCCATCCGCGCCTATTCGGTGGCGGAGCTGATGGAGGCGGCGCACCAGGCCGGCCAGCACTTCTTGTACGCGAACGTGGCCAATGCCCAATCCAAGCAGGAGGTGCTCGAGAGCATCGCCGAGGCGTTCACCTTCCCGGTGCACTTCGGCAAGAACCTCGACGCGCTGTACGACTGCATGACCGACATGGTGCACCGTTCCGGCGCCCAGCCCGGCTTCGTGGTCGTGCTGGAGCAATTGCCCGACAACCCCCGCTTCGACCGTGAGACCCGCGAGCAATTGCTCGATGTGTTCCGCGACGCAGCCGACTTCTGGGCCGAGCGGCGAATACCGTTCAGATGCTTCTATTCTTTTCGGTAGCCCGCTCCCAGGAAAACGGGTCATGGGAGCGGGCGACGGAAGTGGCCCCCACGAGCAGCGAAGGCACCGGCAAGTCGAAGGCTTCAAAAGCCGCGGCCGCGGCGAATTCGAGTTTCGGCATGAACATGCCGCTGATGAGCAGCGCGTTCGATACCGCGATGTGGTTGAACGCGGCCTGATCGGCCGGTCAACGAACAACGAAGGGGGCTACGGCCCCCTTCGTGTCTTCAGGCCAGCGTGGCCTTCAAGTAATGCGCCCCGGCGATCGGATTGAAGTAGTACGGCGGAATCTCTTCGAATCCGAGGCTGGCATACAGGCCGCGCGCGATCTCCATGTCGTCGAGCGTGTCGAGCAGCAGCGTCGAGTAGCCCGCCAGCACGCCCCGGTCGATCAAGGCCTGCGCCAGCAGCCGGCCGAGCCCCAGGCGCCGGAACGCCGGGCGCACATACAGACGCTTCATCTCGCAGGCGTTGGCGTAGTCGACGTCGGCCAGCGGGCGCAGCGCGCCGCACCCCGCAATCTTGCCGTCGACCACGGCCAGCAGCAGCGCGCCTTGCGGAGGCGAATACTCGCCAGGGAGCCTTGCGAGTTCGTCATCGAAGTTCTGGAAGCACAGGTCGACGCCCAGTGCCGCGGCGTACTCACGGAAGATCGTCCGGGTGGCGTCGAGCTGGGCTGGCGTGACCGGTGCGAGCAGTTCGATTGCCGGCGGGCGTTTCGACCGCGTCATCGTCATTGGCCTAGTTGGCCAACCCACCACGCCAGCGTTGCCGTGGCACCGAACAGCGCAAGGGCCAGCAGGCGCCGAGCCCAGCCGTCGGCCGAGGCGGTCGTGTCGGGGGGCAAAGGTTTGTCGCCGTGCAGCATCGGACGCAGGATGTCGTTCTTGCGCACTCGCAGGTAGTAAAGCACCGCGACGACATGCGTGCCGACGAGGGCGAAGATCAGCCACTGGCCCCAGTGACTGTGCCACGCGCTCGCGCGTGCCGCCAGCGCGCTCGAGACGAAGCGGTTCAGCGGTCCGACCGTCGCGACTTCGTCGTCGGCGACCAGACCGGTCGCCACCTGCACCGCCAGCAGGCCGAGCATCGCAAATACGGCGAGCGCGCCCAGCGGGCTGTGCCCGATCTCGAACCGGCCACCGGGCCCGCTCGAGCCGCGCAGGTAGTCGCGCAGGCTGGCCGGGAGATAGATGAAGCTCGCGAAGCGTGACCAGTGGCCGCCGAAAAAACCCCACAGCACGCGAAAGGCGAGCAAAGCCAGCGCCAGCAGGCCCAGCCGCAAGTGCCAGGCCATCGCGTTGCCACCGAGCTTGGCCGTCACAAACGAGGCGGCGACCGCCACCGCCAGGCTCCAGTGGAAGAGCCTGGTGGGCAGGTCCCACACGCGCACGCGGCGCAGGCTGGAGTCCGGTTCCATGCAGAGTCGATCGAGCCGAAGATGCGCAACCATAACCCGCACTTGCGAGCCACGCCAATCGCGATACTCGGGCTTACCCCGGGGCATGCAAGACGGTCACGTGATGCTGCGTAAACTGCTCGCGTCCGGTTCGAGCGCGAGGGCGACCACCGGGACTGCAGCGTTCACCCCAACCTTGGAGACTTCCCCATGCCGTCGATGAAGTTGAGTCCGGGCCTGGCCGTTGCCGCGCTCGCCCTGATGACCGCCCTGCCGGCGGCTGCGCAATTCCGCAACGCCGAGGCGGCGATCAAGTATCGCCAGTCGGTGATGACGGTCAAGGGCAATCACCTGGCTCGCGTATTCGCAATGACCAACGGCCAGGTGCCGTTCGACGCCAAGGTGGCGGCCGAGAATATCGAGGTTGTCAGCATGCTCAGCGGCAATGCCCAGTTCGCCGCGTTCGCGGTCGATGGCAGCGACAAGGGCAATACGCGGGCCAAGGCGGAGGTCTGGACCGAGAAGGACAAGTTCAGCGCCGCGATCACCAAGAGCCAGGAGGACGTGGCCAAGCTCGTGGCTGCCGGCAAGACTGGCAACCTCGACCAGATCAAGGCCGCCGCAGGCGCGGTGGGTGCCTCGTGCAAGGCCTGTCACGACGCCTACCAGAAACCACAGTAGTCCTCCCGCCACATGGCCGAGGCGGGGCCCGGCGGTGCGGGCTCCGCCCTCTCAGGGGGCGGCGAATCCGAGCACGACCCTGCGGGTCATGGCCGACTTCTTTTCGATCTTCGTGACGACCACGACGCCGATCTCGCGCGTGTTGGCCACGTGCGTGCCGCCGCAGGGCTGAAGGTCCACGCCTTCGATTTCGAGGACACGAATACGGCCGAGGCCGCGCGGCGGCTGCACGCTCATGCTGCGCACGAGGCCCGGATTGGCATCGAGTTCGTCCTCGCTGATCCAGCGGTGGCGCACCGGGTGTGCCTCGGCCACGAGCCGTGCAATGCCCGCGGTCAGCGCCTCCTTGTCCAGCGGCTCGGTCATGTGGAAGTCCAGCCGCGCGTAGTCCCGGGTGATCGAGCAGCCGTCCACCGGGTGCGGTACCAGCGCGCACAGCAGGTGCGTCGTGGTGTGAAAGCGCATGTGCGCATGGCGCCGCGCGATGTCCAGGCGCGCAATCACCGCGGTGCCTGGGGCGAATGCCGCGAGGTCGGCATCGGCGGCGACGACGTGCACGACCGCACCGGGCGACTGCTTGCTCTTGCGCGTGTCGATCACGGCGAGCACGCGTCCGCCGGGACCGACGAGCGTTCCCGTGTCGCCCGCCTGCCCACCGCCCAACGGGTAGAACACGGTGCGGTCGAGGATTACGCCGCCCTCGGCCAGCGCGACCACACGGGCCTCGCACTCGGTCAGCGAGGCATCCTCCCGGAACAGTTCCTCGGTCATCCTGCCAGCACCCTCGCAAACACCTCGCGGTCGACATTGCCGCCGCACAGCGTGACACCGACCATGCGACCGCGCCAGCGCTCGCGCTGCTGCATCGCCGCCGCGAGCGACGCCGCGCCTGCACCTTCGGCGACATTGTGCGTGGCCGAGAACATCGTGCGCATGGCGTCTGCGACTTCGTCGTCGGTGACGGCGATCACGTCATCGACTTCGCGCCGCATCAACGCCAGTGCGTCGGGCTCGGCCACCCTGCACGCCATGCCGTCGGCCAGGACCGTGCTCACGGGTGCCTCGACCGGACGACCGGCGAGAAACGAGTCGAGGTAGGCCCTCGCATGGGCGGACACCACGCCAACGATGTGCGTGGTGTTCGCACCGCAAAATGCGCGCGCCGCTGCGCAGGCCGCGATGCCCGAACCCAGGCCCACCGGAACGAAGACCACGTCGGGTTGCACGACGGTGAAGAACTCGACCCAGTAGGTAGCCACGCCGCGCACCAGGTCACGGTGGAACGATGGCACGAAGTGCAGCCCGCGCGCTTGCGCCAGCAAGCCTGCGTGTTCGCGCGCGGCCTGGAAATCGTCCCCGTGCTCGACCAGCTCCGCGCCGAGTGCGCGCATCGCCGCGTTCTTCTCGCTCGAATTGCGATGCGGCACGACGATCGTCGCCGCGAGCCCGTGACGTCGCGCCGCGAACGCGATCGATTGCCCGTGGTTGCCCCGCGTTGCACTGATCACGCCCTGGCATTGCGGCTGGCGCGCCTTCAGGCCCTCCATGTACACCAGCCCGCCACGAACCTTGAACGCGCCCAGCGGCGTGTGGTTCTCGTGCTTGACCCACACCTGCGCGCCGAGCCGCTCGCCGAGCAGGGGCCACGCAAATTGCGGTGTCGGCGCCATCGCGGCGTAGACGCTGCGTTGCGCCGATTCGATCTCCTCGCGTGTCGGAAGGTCCATCGCGTCAGTGTGCCGTGTCCAGGGTCACCGGGCCCAGCGGGGTGTCGAGTTGCGCACAGAGCGCCGGCCCGCTGTCTGCGGCGACCAGGACGTCCTGCAGGCCCAGCGTGTCGACGATCGCCGCGCCAAGCCGGCGCAGCGTGAGAGACCGCAGCGTCACGCCCGATGCCGGCATCGTGGTGGCCGGATGCCGTTCGCCCCACTCGATCAATGTCGGCAGCGCGCCACCGAACTGCAGCGCGCCATCGCGCCGCACCGCAATGCGCCAGTGCAGCGGGCCGTGCGGCGTGTCGCGCGAGGCGGCCAGCACTTCGCCCGCGTCGATCCCGAGCGAGCGCAGGGCCTGCAGGTCGGCCTCGATGGCGGGGATCCGCCCGACCCAGTGCACAAGCCGTGGTCCGGCCGATACGTCGACCGTGTCCAATCCGAACCAGCGCGCACGGCCCAGCGGCGGCGCCGCGGGGTCGATGGCAATGATCTCGAAGTACGCGTCGGGAAACCGGTCGCCTGCGATGCGGAACAGCCGGTTGTGCGTGCCCATCAGTGCGTGCTTGCCGCCCGGCCCCGGCGTGATGCCCAGCGTCGCCTCGCACCACTGCGCACCCTCGTCGAGGGTTTGGGCTGCCACCACCAGATGATCGACTCGAACGTTCACAGCGCGAGCGTGCCCTCGATGCAGGTCACGCTGTGGCCGCCGATCCAGACATCGCCGCTGTCGCGCCGCACGTACACGCGACCGGCGCGGCCCAGCGCCGTGCCCTGCGCGGCCACGTAGTTCGGAGGCGCGAGGCCCTCGCCGATCAGCCACTGCGCGAGCGCGGCGTTTAGGCTGCCGGTCACCGGGTCCTCGGCCAGCGTGCCGCCAGGCGCGGGGAAGAAGGCGCGGACCTCGAACATCGGTCCGGTGTCACCACCATGCGCGCCAACGACACCCACCTTGCCAGCAACGGGGCCGACGACGCCGATCTCCAGGTCGGGCTCACTGGCCAGGCGTGGCTCGAGCGCGAGCACCTCGTCGGCCGAAGCGAGCATCACCGCCTTCCAGCCGGGCCCGTTGTCGCAGTGCTGGTGGGCCACGATCGCGCTGCGCGGCACCTGCAGGAAGCGCGCGATGCGCTCGACCGTTGCCTCGTCGAGCGGGCCGCTGCGACGGCGCGGCGGCGCGGCAAACGCCAGCCGCGCGCCGCGGTCATCGGTTTCACGGCGGATGCGCACCAGGCCGATGCCGCATTGCTGAATCACATGACCCGCCGCGCGCGGCCGGCCGCCAGCCGCGAGCCACGAATGGCACGTGCCGAGCGTCGGGTGGCCCGCGAACGGCAGCTCGACCGTCGGGGTGAAGATGCGCACGCGGTAGTCGGCCTGCGCGTCGGTCGGCGGCAACACGAAGGTGGTCTCGGACAGCTGGGTCCAGTTCGCGAACGCCGCCATCTGCGCATCGCTGAGTCCATCGCCGTCGAGCACGACCGCCAGCGCGTTGCCACGCAGCGCCGTGTCGGTGAAGACGTCGACCTGGGCAAATCGCCTCATGCATCCTCCGCCTGCCGGAGCACGCGCGCCAGTGCGGCAATGCCCAGCTCGATCTTTTCGGGCGACACCGTCACGAACGACAGGCGCAGCGTGTTCGCGCGCGGCGCGGCGGCGTAGAACGCGGCGCCCGGCACGAATGCCATGCCGGCGTCCACGGCCCTGGGCAGCAACGCCATCGCATCGAGTCCCTCGGGCAGGTCGAGCCAGAAGAACATGCCGCCCATCGGGCGGATCCAGCTCGCGAGGCCGGCGAGATGGCGTTCGAGCGCCGCCTCCATCGCATCGCGCTGCAGCTGGTAGCGTGCGCGGATCGTCGGCACATGCGCATCGAGCATGCCGTTGCGGATGACCTCGTGCACCACGCGCTGATTGAAGATCGGCGTGTGCAGGTCCGCCGCCTGCTTGGCTTGCAGCAGCTTCGGATACAGCGCCGGTGGCGCGACGAGGTAGCCCAGCCGCAGCCCGGGGGCGAGCACCTTGGAGAACGAACCGAGGTAGAGCACGCCTTCGGGCCAGCGCGAGGCCAACGATCGCGGCGGCGGCGCGTCGTACCAGAGGTCGCCGTAGGGGTTGTCCTCCACCAGCGGCAGGCCCGTCGCCTGTGCGGCCGAGATCACTGCCAGGCGCCGCGCTTCGGTGTAGACATGGCCGGTTGGATTCTGGAAATTCGGCAGCAGGTAGGCGAACCGCGCGCGCGAGCCTTCAAGGGCGGCCGAGGCCAGCGCGTCAGGCAACGGGCCCTCGTGGTCGGAGTCGACCGCCACGATGTCGGGCTCATAGGGCGCGAAGGCCTGCAGTGCTCCGAGGTAGGTCGGCGTCTCGACGAGCACGCGCGCACCCTCGTCGATCAGCACCTTGGCCGCCAGGTCAAGGCCCTGCTGCGATCCCGTGGTGATCAGCACCTGGGCCGGCGACACGTCCATGCCCTGACGCTCGTTGAGGTGCGCGGCAACCCAGTCGCGCAGCGGCGCGAAGCCCTCGCTCGCGGCGTACTGCAGCGCCTCGCGCGGTGCGTCACGCAGCACGCGTGCACAAGCGTCTCGCATCGCCTCGACCGGAAACGTGTCGGCCGACGGCAGGCCACCCGCGAGCGAGACGATGCCGGGTTTCTCGGTCACCTTCAGGATCTCGCGGATGATCGATGGATTCATGCGCTCGGCGCGTCGTGCGAGCGTGAACGGTGCGGATGTCATGGTGATTCGCCGCCCTCGCGGCCATAGAAGACGACCCAGGTCGCGAAGTCATCGCTGAAGTCGAGGAAGCGA
>JAOUIM010000513.1 GCA_029884035.1 Aquincola sp.
CGTTGGGCACGGCCAGCATGCCGACGGTGGCCACCAGGTTCGGATCGGCCGCGCCGCGCTGCTCGACGTAGCGCACGAGTTCGGCTGCCGCCGCGGCGGCGTCGCGGCGGCGGTTCATCGGCGTCGTGCCCGCGTGGCTGGCCATGCCGACGATCTCGCCGAGAAAGCGCACGCTGCCGTTGATCGAGGTCACGACGCCCAGCGGCAGGTCGATCTCGTTCAGCACCGGCCCCTGCTCGATGTGCACCTCGACGAAGGCCTGGTACTGCGCCGGATCGCGCCTCAACTTCGGGATGTCGTCGATGCACAGCCCCGCGTGCTGCATCGCCTCGCGCATCGTGATGCCGTCGGTGTCGCGCTGATCGAGCCACGCCATGTCGAACTGCCCCGCCAGCGCGCCAGAGCCGAGGAAGACCGCCTTGTAGCGCTGGCCTTCCTCTTCCGCGAAGCCGACCACCTCGAGCGCGAAGGGCAACCGCCGCCCGGCGCGGTGCAGCTCGCGCACGCAGGCCATCGGCACCAGGATGCCGAGCCGCCCGTCGTACTTGCCGCCGTTGCGCACCGTGTCGTAGTGGCTGCCGGTGAGCACGCGCTTGGCCTGAGGGTCGCTGCCGTGGTAGACGCCCACCACGTTGCCGACCGCGTCGATGTGCACCTCGTCGAAGCCGCAGTCCTCGCGCATCCAGTGTGCAAGACACTGAGCGCAGGCGCGGTGCGCGTCGGTAAGGTAGGTGACGGTCAGCTCGCCGCGCTCGGCGTAGCCCGGGTCGCTGTGCTGCGCCAGCCGCTCGGCCCAGTCCCACACCAGGTTGCCAAGCACGGGCTCGACGCCGAACTTGTCCGCGAGGCGCAGTTCGACGATGCGGTGGATGTTGCGCAGGCACTCCGCGAGCTCGTAGTCCACCGGATGTTCGAGCCGGCGCTCGAAGGTGGCGATGATCTCGTGCCGGTCCAGGCCGGTGCCGCGGGGCCCGCGCACGGCGAGGATGAAGGGAAAGCCGAACTTGGCGTTGTAGGCCGCGTTGAGCTGCTGGATCTTCGCGAACTCCTCGGGCGTGCAGTCGGCCAGGCCCGCCTTGCCCTGCTCGTGCGTCGACTCGGCGGTGAGCGTCTTGCTGACCATCGCCTTGCCGGCGAGCTCGGGGTGCGCGCGCAGCAGCGCGAGCTGCTGTTCGCGGCCGACCTCGCGCACCACCTCGGCAAAAGCGAGCTTCAGGTGCGTGAGGCTGGCGAACGGGCGCTTGGCCGCAGCGCGCTCGGCGACCCAGGGGGAGTGCTCGTAGCTGCCGTCGAGCAGGGCGACGAAGTCGCGCTCGCTGGCTGCATTGAGTTGTTCGATCGTCAAGCCCATGTGAATGCCTTGCTCGCATCGAAGGGATGGGTGGCGCGCCAGTGGCGCGCGATGTCGATGCGCCGCGCGATCCACACGCCGTCGTGGCGTGCCACATGATCGAGGAAGCGCTGGAAGCCGCGCATGCGACCGGGCCGGCCGAGCAGGCGGCAGTGCATGCCGACGGACATCATCGACGGCCGCTCCGCACCCTCGGCCCAGTGCACGTCGAAGGCGTCGCGCAGGTACGAGAAGAACTCGTCGCCGTGCGAGAAGCCCTGTGGCAGCGCAAAGCGCATGTCGTTGCAGTCGAGCGTGTACGGCACCACCAGGTGCGGCGCCAGCGCGCCGTCGCTCTTTCGAACCTGCAGCCAGAACGGCAGGTCGTCGCCGTAGTAGTCGCTGTCGTACTCGAAGCCGCCGTGGTCGGCCACCAGGCGGCGCGTGTTCGGGCTGTCGCGGCCGGTGTACCAGCCGAGCGCTCTCGTGCCGGTGAGCTTTTCGATCGCCGCCATGCCGAGCTGCATGTGCTCGCGCTCGGTCGCTTCGTCGAGGTTCTGGTAGTGGATCCAGCGGTGGCCGTGGCAGGCGATCTCGTGGCCGAGTTCGACGAAGGCGGCCGTCACGTCGGGGCAGCGTTCGAGCGCCATGCCGACGCCGAACACGGTCAGTGGCCAGCCGCGCTGCTCGAACTCGCGCAGCAGGCGCCAGACGCCGACGCGCGAACCGTACTCGTAGATGCCTTCCATGCTGAGATGCCGCGCGGGAAAGGCCGGCGGGTTGAACATCTCTGACAGGAACTGCTCGCTGCCGGCGTCGCCGTGCAGCACAGAGTTCTCGCCGCCTTCCTCGAAGTTCAGCACGAACTGCAGCGCGACACGCGCGCCGCCGGGCCACCGGGCGTTCGGCGGGTTGCGGCCGTGGCCGACGAGGTCGCGGGGGTAGCGGGAAGTCATGGTCTGAGCGCCCTGGCGAGGTCGGTGGGTCGGGGGTCGAGCCGCAGGTTGCGCTCGACCGCATCGAGGTGCTGGCTCATCAGCCGGGTCGCGGCGCGTGCGTCGCGCCGCTCCAGCGCGTCGACGATGGCCACGTGCTCGGCCTGCGAGTGCTCGGCCGAGTGCGAAGACTGGTACATCAGCGCGATCAGCGACGAGCGCGACAGCAGGTCGGC
>JAOUIM010000512.1 GCA_029884035.1 Aquincola sp.
CCATCGCCGCGGTCGCCAACGACGAGGACACGCTGCGCGTGCTGCTCGCGCAGGGCGCCAGTGCGAAGCTCACCACCAGCCGCTACGACGGCACCGCGCTGATCGCTGCGGCGCACCTTGGCCACGACGGCGTCGTGCGCCAGCTCATTGCGGCCGGTGCGCCGCTCGACCATGTCAACAACCTGCACTGGACGGCCACGATCGAGGCCGTGGTCCTCGGCGACGGCGGGCCGCGCCACCAGGCCACGCTCAAGGCATTGATCGACGCCGGCGCCAACACCAGGCTCGCCGACCGCGAGGGCCGCACGCCGCTGCAGCTGGCCCGTTCGCGCGGTTACGCGGCGATGGTGGCCCTGCTCGAGGCGGCACCACGCTGAACGGCGCGCGGGCAGAGCGCCGCGGCCCGAAGCGGGAGAGGGTGCCTGCCGCTCTCAGTGGCCGTCGAGCTGCAGAGGCCGCGGCTGCGTCAGTTCCTCGGGCCGCAGGATGCGGTCGAGCTGCTCCTTGGTGAGCAGGCCGCGCTCGAGCACGATCGCGTAGACGCTGCCGCCGGTGGCATGCGCCTCGGTCGCGACCTCGGTCGCGTGCTTGTAGCCGATGTAGGGGTTCAGCGCGGTGACGATCCCGATCGAGTTCTCGACGAGGCGGCGCAGGTGATCGCGGTTGGCAGTGATGCCGCGCACGCACCGCTCGGCCAGCGTCAGGCAGCCGTTGCGCAGGTGGTTGACGCTCTTGAACAGGCTGTGCGCGATGATCGGCTCGAAGGCATTGAGCTGAAGCTGCCCGGCCTCGGCCGCGAAGCTGACGGTCACGTCATTGCCGATGACCTCGAACGCGATCTGGTTGACGACCTCCGGGATCACCGGGTTGACCTTGCCGGGCATGATCGACGAGCCGGCCTGCATCGGCGGCAGGTTGATCTCGCCCAGCCCCGCGCGCGGGCCCGATGACAGCAGGCGCAGGTCGTTGCAGGTCTTGGAGAGCTTGACCGCCACGCGCTTCAACACGCCCGACAGCTGGACGAAGGCGCCGCAGTCCTGCGTCGCCTCGATCAGGTTCGGCGCGGTGATGACCGGGATGCCGGTGATCGTGCCCAGGTGCCGGCACACCAGGGCGGCGTAATCGGGGTGCGCGGTGATGCCGGTACCGATCGCGGTGCCGCCGAGGTTGATCTCGCGGATCAGGAGCGCCGCCTCCTTCAGGCGCTCCTCGTCCTCGCCGAGCATCGTGGCGTAGGTCGAGAACTCCTGGCCGAGCGTCATCGGCACGGCATCCTGCAACTGGGTGCGGCCCATCTTCAGCACGTCGGCGAATTCGTCGGCCTTGGCCTCGAAGGCGCGGCGCAGCACGAGCATTGCATCGACCAGGCCGAAGATGCCGAACCAGGTGGCGACCTTCAGCGCGGTGGGATAGACGTCGTTCGTGCTCTGGCCGATGTTGACGTGCTCGTTGGGATGCAGGTGCTGGTACTGCCCCTTGGCGTGGCCGAGCAGCTCGAGCGCGCGGTTGGCGATCACCTCGTTGGCGTTCATGTTGGTCGAGGTGCCCGCGCCGCCCTGGATCACGTCGACGACGAACTGCTCATGCCAGCGGCCGGCCACGATCTCCTGGCACGCCGCGACGATCGCGTCCTTGCGCGCCGCGTCGAGCAGCCCGAGCTCATGATTGGCCAGCGCGGCCGCGTGCTTGATGTGCGCCAGCGCGCGGACGAGGTCCGGATAGATCGAGATCGGCGTGCCGGTGATCGGAAAGTTCTCGATCGCACGCAGCGTATGAACGCCGTAGTAGGCGTCGACAGGGACATCACGGTCGCCGAGCAGGTCATGCTCGGTGCGGGTGGCAATGGCGTTCATCGGCATGGCCCGGGCGCTCCTTCGCTTGCCGGCGCATCGTACGCCGCGGCCCATTGCCACTCGGGATCGACCGACGTTACATGTGCCTTTGATCGATGTTGACGCGAGCCGGGGCCACGCAGACCGGCAGCCCACCGTGGCCCTGTCGAGCGGATGTCGAGTCGGTCCTGGCGGATGGCAGCCGGCTCGTTGCCGAACATGCGCCTGTGCGCTCCCGAAAGTTGCGAAGAATCGGCGAATACGGCTTCGCGGGCCGCCGCGACCCACGTAGCGCCGGACGCCGCCGCTTCCACCGCGGCCTCGATGCGAAGCCGTCACAGCTGAACCATGGTTGCATCAGCTTGCAGTGGGGTCCGTCGCGCGCGCGAGAATCGGCACGACCACCGATGTGCCCGCCCTAAGGACTTTCCCCGTCATGACCTCGACCTGGATTCGCCGCGTTCTCGTCGCGCTGGGCACTGTCGTGCTGCTCGTGGCGCTGGCCGTGGGCGTACTGATCACCACCTTCGATGCCGACCGGTACAAGTCGTTGGTCGTCGACTGGATGAAGACCGAGCGTCAGCGCACCCTGGCCATCGACGGGCCGATCGAGCTCTCGGTCTTCCCCCGCCTGGCGGTCAGGCTCAGCAAGGTAAAGCTCTCGGAGCG
>JAOUIM010000514.1 GCA_029884035.1 Aquincola sp.
GCCGCGCGCCAGGTTGACGAACGATGCGCCTCGCCGCATCGCGGCCCAGGCGCGCGCATCGAGCAGGCCGCGCGTCACAGGCGTGAGGGGCAACAGGTCGATCACGATTTCGGCGCCGCCGAGCTGCGCGGCCAGCGGCGTGCCGTCGCCGCTCCTCCAAGTGCGCACGCCATAGTTCTGCGATGCCAGGCGTGCGGCGACCGCCGCGCCCATCTGGCCGGCGCCGAGTACGAGCACGTCGACTTCATCGGCACGCCGCTGCGCATGCGGCTGCCAGCGGGCATCGGCCTGCTGCGCTGCGTAGTCGAAGAAGCGCCGATGCAGGCCGATCACCGCCCACAGCGCAGTCTCGGCCATTGCCGCGCTCATCGCGGGGTCGACCATGCGCGCGAGTGGCACGGCCGCGGGCAGGCTCGGATCGTCGAGCAGCTTGTCGACACCGGCCCACAGCGACTGGATCAGGCGAAGCCGCGGCAGGCCGGCCAGCAGGCCAGGCGTGGGGTTGGCCACCACCGCGGCATCGATTGCCGCCCTGTCGTACGGGCCGTCCTCACGATGCCAGCCGAACTCGGGCGCGGCTGCATTCAGCGCGTGCCACCAGGCCTCGCGCTCGGCTGCATCGAGCCGGCCGGCGAGCAGGACGTTCAATCGATCGCGGTTCACGTCACGAGCCGCCCGCCGAATGCCTGCCGGCCCGCACCCGCCGGCGCGATCTGGACGTGCACTCGATGCGGGTCGCAGCCGAGCACGACGGCCAGCACATCGGTCAGTTCGCGCGCCTGCGCAGCCAGCGCATCGCCCTGCGGAGGGTGGGCGTGCTGCACGGTCACGAACACCGGCAGCGCGGCGGCGGCACCCGGCTCGCCGTCTTCGGCATAGGCCGACTGCGGCAGTGTACGCAGTCGCACCCACGTGTGACCGGGTGCACTGCCGAACACCTTCGCCGCGGCGTCGGCGAGGGTCCGTGCCAGGCCCGGTGGCGCGGTGTCCGTCGCCGCGTCGGGCAGTACGCGCTCGATATCGAGCAGCGGCATCTCACGCGCCCCGGCAGCGGTCGAGCAGGCGCGACAGTGCGACCGCCACCGTCTGCGCACGCACGCTCGTGCGATCGCCGTCGAACCATAGGTGCTCGGATCGGGTGACCGCACCGCGCCGTGCGGTGGCGAGCCAGACCGTGCCGACCGGTTTGCCCGGAACCGCACCACTCGGGCCGGCGATGCCGGTCACCGCGACGGCGACATCGGCCGTCGAGTGCACGAGGGCGCCGTCGGCCATCGCACGCACCACCGCCTCGCTGACCGCACCGTTCGATTCGATCCACGACGCGTCGACGCCGAGTTGCTCGGTCTTTGCCGCATTGCTGTAGGTGACAAAGCCGCGTTCGAACCAGTCGCTCGACCCCGCCAGCGCGGTGCAGGTGGCGGCGATCAGGCCGCCGGTGCAGCTCTCTGCCGTCGCAATGCGCCAGCCGCGCTCGCGCAGCGCGTCGGCCAGCGGCGCGACCCATTGCGTGGCGACGTCGGCGTCGAGCAGGTTCATCGCAGGATGAAATGGGAGAGCGAGATCACGAACAGCGTGCACAGTGCGGCCACCAGGTCGTCTGCCACGATCCCGACACCCTGCATCCAGCCCCTGGCGGACTTGAAGCGACGATCGCACCAGCCCACCGGGCCGGGCTTGGCCGCATCGAAATAGCGGAACAGCACGAATGCCGAACCCTGTGCCAGCAGCGACGCCGGCATCAGGAGCCACAACACGATCCAGAACGCGACAATCTCGTCCCACACGATCGTGCTCGGGTCGGCCACCGCGAGGTCACGCGCGGTGCGGGCGCAGGCCCACAGGCCGATGACCAGTGAAGCGCCGATCATCACCGCCCACCCCGTCGCGCCGAGCCAGCGATCGAGAATCAGGAAAGCCGCCCAGGCCCACAGCGTGCCCACCGTGCCTGGCGCCCAGGGCGCGAGCCCGCTGCCGAAACCCAGCGCGATCCAGCGCGCCGGATGGCGGACCATGAACGCCGCGCTTGCGCGCACCGGTGCCACCCGTGCTGCAGCCGCGGGGGCGTCTCGCAGCACGGTCGCATCGGTCACGTCGTCGGCCATGGGGAACTGTAGAGCCAAACGCGGCCGCGGCACCTCGGCGCCGTCGCGCGGCGTCACTCGCGGAAGTGATCGAACCCCGCCCAGCGCCCGATCAGCGGCGTGCCCGCCGCATCGACGATGCGCAGGCCGGGCTCGGCGTCGATATGGCCGATGCACGTGACGGCCACGCCACCCTGTGCAGCGGCCGTGCGCACCGCGTCGTCGTGGCTGGCCGGTGCCGTGAACAGCAGCTCGTAATCGTCGCCGCCGGCGAGCGTGCATTCGCGCCGCAGCGTGAGCGACTGTGCGGCGAGAAGCGGGCCTGTCGGCAGTGCGTCGGCGTCGACCGTCGCGCCCACGCGCGAGCGTGCCAGCACATGGCCGAGGTCGC
>JAOUIM010000515.1 GCA_029884035.1 Aquincola sp.
GTACGCCCTGAAGGCGATCGAGCTCGATCCTTCGCTGTCGCAGGCGCACGCGTCGCTCGCCTACATCAAGTTCTACTTCGACTGGGACTGGGCTGGCGCGGGCGAGGAGCTCCGCCGTGCTATCGAGCTGAACCCGAACGACCCGGTGGCCCACCAGTGGTATGCCGTCTATCTGCTGGCGGCCGGACGGCCGGACAACGCGATGGGCGAGATCCGCACCGCGCAGCGGCTCGATCCGCTGTCGCTCGCGATCAACACCGATGTCGGCTTTCACCATTACTACAGCGGTCGTTATGCGGAGGCGATCGCGCAGCTGCAGTCGGTGCTCGGCATGAAGCGCAACTTCGGCCTCGCGCACCTGTGGCTCGCGCGTTCATACATCCAGGTTGGCCGGCTCGACGAGGCGCTGGCTGCGGCCAAGACCGCCGAAGCCACCGCGCCACAATGGATTGTGTTCGTCGCTCAGCGCGGATTCACGCTGGGGGTGATGGGCCGCACCGACGAAGCGCGTGCGGTGCTCGACGAGATGGCGCGGCTGTCGACGCAGCGTTTCGTCACCGCCTACGGCGTGGCCCTGGTCTACGCCGGGGTCGGCGACAAGGAGCAGGCATTCGCCTGGCTCGAAAAGGCCTTCGCCGAGCGCTCGCATTGGCTGATGTGGCTGCGTCTCGACCCGCGCTGGAAGACACTGCGCAGCGACCCCCGCTTTGCCGCGCTTGTCGAGCGGATGAAGTACCCCGGTTGAGCGGCGCGGGCGCGGCTTGGAGTCATCGCCATCCGCCTGGTCAGCGCGGCCCCATGCCAGCCCGGGGGCCGCGCACCGCCCAGACCCCGGAACGCAACGGCCTAAACCGTTCCCGTGCTCGGCTCACCGCGGGTCACATGGGCGTTCCCGATCGCTGCTTCTCAAGAACGTCAGGACCTGACCAAAGCCCGCCTGCCGCTGCCTTCCTTCGACCTCCGGCCCTTACCCCGCAAGCGCCCTCTCCATCTCCCTCCTCACGTCCAACGCCCGCGACCCCGGCATCTGCACATCGTCCCAGGTGAGGCTCTGCCCCTGCTTCACCGCTCGCACCATCTTGACCTCGTGCGCCAACCCCAACGGCAGCCCGCCGATGCGCCGCGACGTGGCGGCCGGCAGCAGCTTGCCCCACACGGTGTAGCCGCCTTCGCCGTCGAGCGTCTCGCCGGGTTTCAGGTCGCGCTTGGCGGTGGCCACCACGTCCGCATTCCACGCCTGCGCCACGCCGGTCGGCTCGCCGCGCAGCGCGACGCTGGCCACGCTCATGCCGACTTCCAGGCCGATCAGATGCCAGCGCTTGTAAAGCGTGAAGTAGCGCCCGCTCGGGTCGGTATGCGCCTTGTATTCCTCGAAGCAGTGGCGCACGTAGTCGGTCTCGCCTTCGACCGTGACCCACACGCCCATGCGGATGTCGTAGCGGATCGCGCGGCCGTCGCGCTCGAGGCACGAGATCACTTCGACCATGCCCTTCTTCTCCAGCACGCCGCCTTCGGCGACGGGCCGCGTGACGAAGGGGATGTCCTCCACGCTCGCCGGCGGGTATTGCAGACCGTCGCTCGGCACCGCCAGGCCCGTCGCGTTGGCGACCGCGGTGCACTCGATGCTCGGCTTGCTGCCGTCCAAGAAGCTGTTGAACATCTTCGGGTTCAGGCCACCGCGCTCGGCCTGCTCGGGCGTCAGGCCGTAGTGGCCCCACACCGTCTCGGGCGTGCTCTGCGCAAAGTGCGGCAGCCACTTGTGGCCGCGCCCCGCCGCGACGACGGGGAAGCCGCAGGTGCGCGCCCAGTCCACCAGGTCGCAGATCATCGCCGGCTGGTCGCCGTAGGCCAGGCTGTAGACGACGCCCGCTTCGGCCGCGCGTCTGGCCAGCAGCGGGCCGCAGAAGGCGTCGGCCTCGACCGTGACGTTGACCACATGCTTGCGCTCGGCGATCGCGGCGAGGATGTGATCCACCGCGTGCACCGGGCTGCCGGTGCATTCGACGACGATGTCGAGCTCGGGCAGCTTGACGAGTGCCTGCCAGTCGTCGGTGATCCAGGTATTGCCGTCGCGCAGCGCGGCCCGCGCCGACGCGGCGGCCGACTGCTCGGCTGCCCAACCCACGCGCGCGAGGTTCTTCTTCGCTCCAGCGGGGTTGAGGTCGGCAATCGCCACCAGGTGCACGCCCGGCGTGCGCGGCACCTGCGCCAGGTACATCGAGCCGAACTTGCCGGCGCCGATGAGGCCGACGCGGATCGGCTTCCTGTCGGCGGCGCGTTGCAGCAGTTGGCGGTGCAGGCTCATGACGGGCTCCGGGGGTTCACGCGTCGGCCAGTCTAGACTCACCGCGCATGTCCATCGGCGAATTCGACCTCATCGCGCGCTGGTTCACCCGCGCGCCGCGCGATGCCGCGCGCGTGCCGCTGGCCGGCGGCGACGATTGCGCCCTGCTCGCACCCACGCCGGGCATGCA
>JAOUIM010000516.1 GCA_029884035.1 Aquincola sp.
CCGCAGGGCTGGCCCCCGGATAGGCGAGGTCTCCGCCGAACAACAACACCTGTCCTTCCGGCAGCGAGAGCGGCGCGCCCGCCTCGTCGGTGAGGTCGAGCCGCGCGGCCAATGCGGCCTGCGCGACCGTGAACGTCGCGACGCCGCCGTCGCCGGTGTCGGAGACAAAGTCGATGCCCAACCCCTCGCCGTGCGCCGAAAGGTCGATCGGTGCGAGCACCGGCGAGAAGCTCTCGCGGCGGTCGAGATTGCGCTGGAAGTTCTGCGACTGCACCAATTCCTCGCCGGCCTGCAGCAGCACCGGGGGTGCGTACCACGCCACCGGCGGCCGTTCGTGCGGCGGGACGTCGCGGCCGAAGCGGGGCGGCACGCGCGTGCCTCAGGACGTCGCCGGGCCGTCCCGCGCGGCCTCGGGGCCACGCGGCGAACGCGAGCGCAGCAAGACAGGAGTGGTCATGTCACAGTGCCGCCGACAGGCGCGTGCCCTGGTCGATCGCCCGCTTGGCGTCGAGCTCGCGCGCCTCGTGCGCTCCGCCGATCAAGTGCACCACCACGCCGGCGGCCGTCAGCGGTGCCTGCAGCTCGCGCAATGGCTCCTGTCCAGCGCAAAGCACGATTGAGTCGCAGGCAATCACCTCGCCGTCGCGGCGCTCGCTGCCGTGGGTGATAAACAGGCCGAGTGCTCCGTCGTGCGGACCGATGCGCTCGTAGTTCACGCCGGTCACCATCTGGACGTGCTTCATCTTCAGCGTAGTGCGGTGGATCCAGCCCGTGGTCTTGCCCAGGCCCGCGCCCAGCTTGCCGGTCTTGCGCTGCAGCAGCGTGACTTGCCGCGCGGGGGGGGCCGGCTCGGCGCGAACCACGCCGCCGCGCGCCGCTGACGGATCGGCGACACCCCACTCGCGGCGCCAGGCCGCGGGATCGAGCGTGGACGACGAGTGCGACGCGTCGTGCACCAGCAGTTCGGCGACGTCGAAGCCGATGCCGCCGGCGCCGATCACCGCCACGCGCGTGCCGACGCGCTCGGGCGCAAGGATCGCATCGATGTAGCGCATCACGCCGGGGCCATCCTGGCCCGGGATCCGCGGATCGCGCGGCACGACGCCGGTCGCCAGCAGCACGGCGTCGTGGCGTGCCGCGATCAGCGCGGCGCCGCTGACGTGGGCGCCCAGATGCAGGCGCACCCCAGTGCGCTCGATGCGGCGCGAGAAGTAGCGCAGCGTTTCCGCGAACTCCTCCTTGCCCGGGATGCGCCGCGCGAGATTGAACTGCCCTCCGATCTCGTGCGCCGCGTCGAACAAGTCGACCTCATGCCCGCGTTCGGCCAGGGTGAGGGCGGCCGCGAGGCCCGCCGGGCCTGCGCCCACGACCGCGTAGCGTTTCTTCGCCGGCGCAGCACGGATCACGAGCGTCGTCTCGTGGCCGGCGCGCGGGTTGACGAGGCAGGTGGCGAGCTGATTCTTGAACGTGTGGTCCAGGCAGGCCTGATTGCAGGCGATGCACGTGTTGATCTCATTGGCGCGGCCCTCGCGCGCCTTGGCGACGAAGTCCGGGTCGGCCAGGAACGGGCGCGCCAGGCTCACCATGTCGGCGCAGCCGTCAGCCAGGACCTGCTCGGCCACCTCGGGCGTGTTGATGCGGTTGCTCGTGACTACCGGAACGGTCACGCCCGCGGCGCGCAGGTCGTCGCGCAGCTTCTTCGTCAGCCACGCGAAGGCCGCGCGCGGTACCGAGGTTGCGATGGTCGGCACGCGCGCCTCGTGCCAGCCGATCCCCGAATTCAGGATCGACGCGCCGGCGTCCGTCACTGCGCGGGCAAGCTCCATCACCTCAGGCCAGTTGCTGCCGTCTGGAATGAGGTCGATCAGGCTGATGCGGTAGATGACGATGAAGTCCGGCCCGACCGCCTCGCGCACACGGCTGACGATCTCGGTCGCCAGCCGCGTGCGATTCGCGTAGGTGCCGCCCCAACGGTCCTGCCGATGGTTGGTGTGCGCGACGAGGAACTGGTTGATCAGGTAGCCCTCGCTGCCCATGATCTCGACGCCGTCGTAGCCAGCCTCACGCGCCAGCGCGGCGCAGCGCACGAAAGCGCGGACCTGGCGCTCGATGCCACGCTCGGACAGCTCGCGCGGCGTAAACGGAGAGATCGGGCTCTGGATGCGCGAAGGCGCGACTGCAAGCGGGGAATACGCGTAGCGGCCGGTGTGCAGGATCTGCAAGGCGATCTTGCCGCCCTCGGCGTGCACCGCGTCGGTCACGTCCCGGTGTCTGCGGGCCGCCGCATGGGTGGCCAACGTGCCGGCGAAGGGCTTGGCCCAGCCCTCGATGTTCGGCGCGAAACCACCCGTGACGATCAGGCCCGCGCCGCCACGAGCGCGCTCGGCGTAGAACGCGGCCATCGCGGGGAAGTGCTTGCGCCCGTCCTCGAGGCCAGTGTGCATCGAGCCCATCAGCACACGATTGGCGAGT
>JAOUIM010000517.1 GCA_029884035.1 Aquincola sp.
GTGCCCACCGAGGAAGTGGTCGAGTTGAAGAACGGCAAGAAGTCGGTGTCCGAACGCCGTTTCTTCCCGGGCTACGTGCTGGTCGAGATGCTGATGGACGACGAGACCTGGCATCTGGTCAAGCACACGAGCAAGGTCACGGGCTTCGTCGGCGGCGCCAAGAATCGCCCGGCACCGATTTCCGAAGCCGAGGTGATGAAGATCGTCAACCAGATGCAGGAAGGCATCGAAAAGCCCAAGCCCAAGGTCCAGTGGGTGGTGGGCGAACTGGTGCGCGTGAAGGACGGTCCGTTCACCGACTTCAACGGTTCGGTGGAAGACGTGAACTACGAAAAGTCCAAGGTCCGAGTCAGTGTGACGATCTTCGGCCGGGCGACGCCGGTCGAACTGGACTTTGCACAGGTCGAAAAAGTCTGAAGGTGTTGGTTTTCTTGATCGACCCCGCCACGGCCCCGGGATCGATTCGACAGTCAGGGCCGCAGTGGACGAGGAGCTCGAGGGCGTGAAGCCCGAGGGCGTTCGAACTCGATAGGAGCCAATCATGGCAAAGAAGATCGTCGGCTTCATCAAGCTGCAGATCCCCGCAGGCAAGGCCAACCCTTCGCCGCCGGTGGGCCCTGCGCTCGGTCAGCGTGGCTTGAACATCATGGAGTTCTGCAAGGCATTCAACGCGCAGACCCAGGGCGTCGAGCCTGGATTGATGCTGCCCGTGGTGATCACCGCATTCGCGGACAAGTCGTTCTCGTTCATCATCAAGACGCCGCCGGCCACCGTGCTGATCAAGAAGGCGATCAAGCTGGAGAAGGGCTCGGGCAAGCCGCACATCGAGAAGGTGGGCAAGCTCACGCGCGCGCAGATCGAAGAGATCGCCAAGACGAAGATGAAGGACCTGACCGCCGCCGACCTCGACGCAGCGGTCAAGACGATCGCCGGCTCTGCCCGCTCGATGGGCGTGACGGTCGAAGGAGTCTGACCATGGCCCACCTCACCAAGAAGCAGAAAACACTGGTCGGCAAGGTCGACAGCAACAAGCTCTACCCGATCGGCGACGCACTCGAACTCGTCAAGCAGTACGCCACCGCCAAGTTCGACGAGTCGATCGACGTGGCCGTTCAGCTGGGCATCGATGCCAAGAAGTCCGACCAGGTCGTGCGCGGGGCGGTCGTCATGCCCAACGGCACCGGAAAGACCAAGCGCGTCGCGGTCTTCGCCCAGGGCCCCAAGGCCGAGGAAGCCAAGGCCGCAGGCGCCGACATCGTCGGCATGGACGACCTGGCCGCAGAGATCAAGGCCGGCAAGATGGACTTCGATGTCGTGATCGCGTCGCCCGACACGATGCGCATCGTCGGCACGCTGGGCCAGGTGCTGGGGCCGCGCGGGCTGATGCCCAACCCGAAGGTTGGCACCGTGACGCCGGACGTGGCCACTGCGGTCAGGAACGCGAAGGCCGGCCAGGTGCAGTTCCGGGTCGACAAGGCCGGCATCGTGCAGGCCACGATCGGCCGCCGCTCGTTCGCGAGCGACAAGCTGCAGGGCAACCTGCTCGCGCTGGTCGATGCATTGAACAAGGCCAAGCCGTCATCGAGCAAGGGCATCTACCTGAAGAAGGTGGCCGTGAGCTCGACGATGGGCGTGGGCGCTCGCGTGGACGTGTCGACGATCACATCGTCGGGCTCGGCCGCGCAGGCGTAGGAAGGATTGGTGGGCTGCGGCCGGGCAACCGGCCGCAGGCCGTCAAAGACCGCTGGTGGGGCGAAGGCCTCCTAAACAGCGACCGAAAGGTCGCCGGCCAGCGCAGATGGCGTCCCCGCTGTCGAAGGCAACCGCAGGGTTCTCGAGACAGCAAGGTCGCTGGGTGTGTCAAGGAAGCGTCAAGGCAACCGCGACACGTATTTGTGTGAGGAGCAGACCTTGAGTCTCAATCGCAACGAGAAAGCTGCCGTGGTGGCGGACGTGGCCGCGCAAGTCGCGCGGTCGCAGACGCTGGCGCTGGCCGAGTACCGGGGCCTCACCGTGGAACACCTCAACAAGCTGCGCGTCGATGCGCGGGCCAAGGGCGTCTATCTTCACGTGCTGAAGAACACGCTCGCCCGCCGCGCCGTCACCGGCACGCCGTTCGAGGTGGCCGCGGGGTCCATGTCCGGCCCGCTGATCTACGGTTTTTCCGAAGACGCCGTTGCCGCGGCCAAAGTCATCGCCGACTTTGCCAAGGGCAACGACAAGCTCGTCATCAAGGCGGGCGCTTACGCAGGCAAGGCACTGGACGCCAACGGTGTGAAGGCATTGGCCTCGATCCCCAGCAAGGAAGTCTTGCTGTCACAGATCGCCGGCCTGCTGATGAGCCCCGTACAGCGCATGGCTGCCGTGGTGGCCGCGCTGGCCGCCAAGCGCGGCGAAGGCGCACCGGTTGCGGCCGAAGCGCCGGCCGCCTGAGCGAACACAAGTCTTCATTCAATACATCAATTCACT
>JAOUIM010000111.1 GCA_029884035.1 Aquincola sp.
GTCCTCCGGCCCGGATAGCGCGAGCTGACACGCCATGGCCAAGCCCAGCGCGGCGGTCAGACGGAGCCAACGGTTCACTGAGCGGCGGGGGGAGGGGCAGTGCATGAAGGCCAGACACACAACTTGTTACGCCCGCAGTCTATGCCCGATGGCCCGGCGCGGCACGCCCCTGTTCTCGGGGCGGGTTCCGCCTATCCAGTGCAGCGCGCCAGAGCGCGGCCTGCGGGGCCCTTGCCGGCACGCCCGCACAATCAGCGCCATGACCCGCCCGCCACCGGCCTCTCGCATGCCCGTCCCTGCAGGGGCGACACTGCATCGATGAGGATCGCGGGCACCGGGCTGCTGGACGTCGTGATCTACGGCGCGTCGGGCTTCGTCGGGCGTCAGGCCGCAGCCTACTTTGCCAAGCATGCACCGGCCGGCCTGCGCTGGGCGGTGGCGGGGCGCTCGCGCGACAAGCTGGAGGCGCTGCACGCGACGCTCGGCAATGCGGACATCAGCGTCATCGTCGCCGACGCGGCCGACGCCGTGGCTCTCGATGCGATGGTATCGCAGACGCGGGTCGTGCTCAGCACCGCGGGTCCCTTTGCGCGCTTCGGAAGCACCTTGGTGGCCACATGCGTTCGCCACGGTGTGCACTACGTCGACATCACCGGCGAGACGCCCTGGGTGCGCCGCATGATCGACAGCCACCATGAGGAGGCCGCGGCAGGCGGCACGCGCATCGTGCCTTGCTGCGGATTCGACTCGGTGCCGTCGGACCTCGGCGCCTGGCTCGTCGCGCGCACGCTGCGCGAAGACCATGGCCAGCGCTGCGTCGGCGTCAAGGCCTGTTTCTCGCTGCGTGGCGGCCTGAATGGCGGCACGGCCGCCTCCCTGATGAACCTGCTCGAAGCAGACGACCGCGCGCGCTTCGATGACCCGTTCCTGCTGAACCCCGAGGGCACCGCGCCGGAGGACGTGTCGCCGCATCGTGACCCGCGCACTGCCGTGCACGACGCCGATTTCGACGCATGGCTCGCGCCCTTCATGATGGGCCCGGTCAACACGCGCGTGGTGCGGCGCAGTGCCGCGCTGCTGGCCAGGCACGGGCTGTACACGAAGGACTTCCGCTACCAGGAATACCTGCGAATGGGGCACGGTGCCGCCGCCGCGGTGACGGCCGGCGCCATGGCGGCGGGGATGTCGCTGGGACGAACCGCGCTTGCTCGCGCGCCGCTGCGCCGCCTGGCGCAGCGATTCGCGCCGGCCCCCGGCGAAGGCCCCTCAGAGCGCGCGATGGACCGGGGCTCGTTCCGCTGCGACCTCATCGGGTTCGGCAAGCGCGGCGGCATCGCCCACGGCTGCATTGCCGGCCGCGGCGACCCGGGCAATCGGGCGACGACGATCTTCGTGTGCGAGTCGGCGCTGGCGCTCGTGCTCGATGCCAGGCGGTTGCCCGGCGGCGACACGTTCGGCGGCGTACTCACCCCGAGCGTTGCGTTCGGACGCGTGCTCGCCGAGCGGCTGCGCGCGGCGGGCATGACGGTCGAACCAGCGACCGATTGAGGCCGTCAACGCTTTCGGACAGCTCGCGTCGGGCCGCCCCTGCCATCCCGCCGGTTCAGCGCTCTCCCACGCCGAGCTTGTCGAGCAACCCGCTGAGTTCGTCGAGCGACGAAAAGCCGATCGCGATCTCGCCGTGCTCGCCACGCTGGGTCTTGCGCAGCACACGGATCTCGACCGTTGCGGCGAGCCGGTCGGCCAGCGATTCCTCGAGACGCACGATGTCGCGCGACTTCTGCGGCTTCGCTCGCCGCGGCGGCGCCTGGTGGGCGCTGGCTGCGGCGCCCGCGCGCCTGGTCACGAGCTGCTCGGTCTGCCGCACCGACAGCTTCTTCGCCGCGACCTCCTGGGCCGCCAGAATCTGCGGCGCGGCCTCGAGTGCGAGCAGCGCCCGGGCGTGGCCCATCTCCAGGTCGCCGGTCATCAACATCTGCTGCACCGGCGCAGCCAGGTTCAGCAGGCGCAGCAGGTTGGTCGCGGCGCTGCGCGAGCGGCCCACCGCCTGCGCGGCCTGCTCGTGGGTGAGCTCGAACTCGTCGATCAGCCGCCTCAGGCCCTGCGCCTCTTCGAGCGGATTGAGGTCCTCGCGCTGGATGTTCTCGATCAGCGCCATCACCGCCGCGGCCTCGTCGGGCACCGGCTTGACGAGCACGGGCACTTCGGCGAGGCCGGCGAGGCGAGCGGCCCGCACGCGGCGCTCGCCGGCAATGATCTCGTAGCGCCCGCTGCCGGGCGCCCCCGTGGGACGCACCAGCACCGGCTGCATGATGCCCTGGCTCTTGATGCTCTCGGCCAACTCGTACAGCGAGCCCTCGTCCATCCGCGTGCGCGGCTGGTACTTGCCGGGCAGGATCGCGTTCAGCCGCAAGGTGGTCGGCGAGGCTTCGGCGCTCGAGGCCCCCGCCGGCAGGTCGCTGACCTTGGGGCCGAGCAGCGCTTCGAGGCCCAACCCGAGGCCCTTGGGTTTCTTGATCACCATGGGCGCGGATTGTCGGGCATCGTCCATCCGCTCGAGGGGCGGTTTCGCGTGCGATCACGATCGGCGAAGGCCCGAAGTGGCGCGCGCGCGCCGGTGGTCGCGCCGAACTGGCTGCGCGCCTGGGGGCTTCAGCGCGTCAATGCTTGCAGCAGCGCCCGCCCCTCGGCCCAGTCGCCCAGGCCCGATTCGCCGTTGATGTGCCCGGCCGCGCCGATCGACACCACCTGCGCACCCCAGTCGCGCGCCATCGCGGCGCTGCGCTCGCTCGCGCAGTACGGATCGTCGCTGCTCGTCACCGCGATGGCGGCGAAGGGCAGCCTCGCGCGCACGATCGGCCGCCACGGCACGAGCTGCGGCGGCATGTCGTCGCGCTCGATGTCCGGCGGGGCGACGAGTAGCGCCCCGGCGACGCGATCGGTGTGCCGGGACTGCGCCGCCCATGCGGCGACCAGCTGGCAGCCCAGACTGTGCGCGACCAGCAGTGCCGGCGTATCGCGCTCGAGCAGCACTTCCTCCAGCCGCGCCATCCAGTCGCCGCGCCTGGGCCACAGCCAGTCGTCCTGCGTCACGCGCGTGTCGCCGTGCAGCGCCTCCCAGCGGCTTTGCCAATGGTCGGGCCCCGAGTCGAGCCAGCCTGGCAGCAGCAACACACGACAAGTTGGGTTCGGCATGCGTTTATTCTGTGTCCAACATGCTGCCGACCATCCGTCGCCTCGCACCCGACGATGCCGCCGCCTTCAAGGCGCTGCGGCTGGCCGGCTTGCTCGATTTGCCCAGCGCCTTCGGCTCGAGCCATGCCGAGGAGTGCGACACGCCGCTGGCCGAACTCGCGCAGCGGCTCGCCCCGGCGCCCGACTGCGCTGTCTTCGGCGCCTTCGAGCGTGGACAGCTTCTTGGCCTCGCCGGGCTCAGGCGCGAGCGCATGGCCAAGGCCGCACACAAGGCTGTGGTCTGGGGCATGTATGTGGCGCCGCACGCACGCCGGCGCAGCATCGGACGGGCGCTGCTGGCCGCAGCAATCGAGCTGGCGCGCTCGGCGCCCGGGCTGCTGCAGGTCAACTTGTCCGTCAACGCAGACAATACGGCGGCCCTCGCCCTATACGAGTCGGCCGGTTTCCGTGCCTACGGGCGCGAGCGCGGCGCGCTGCTGGTCGATGGCGTGCTGCATGATGAGATCCTGATGTCCCTGTCCTTGCGGGAGAACCCATGAATAGGCACCTCGTCTTTGTCGACGGCCAGGAAGGCACGACCGGCCTGCGCATCCACGAGTACCTCGCCGCGCGCAAGGACATCGAACTGCTGACGATCGACGCCGAGCGCCGCAAGGACGCGGCCGAGCGTGCGCGCCTGCTCAACGCCGCCGACGTCGCCTTCCTCTGTCTGCCCGACGCGGCGGCACGCGAGGCCGTGGCCCTGGTCACGAATCCCAAGACCTGCGTCATCGACGCCAGCACCGCCCACCGCGTTGCCGCGGGCTGGGCCTTCGGCATTCCGGAGCTGGCGCCGGGCCAGCGTGAGGCGGTGCGCCGCGCCAAGCGGATCGCCAATCCGGGCTGCCACAGCACAGCGTTCATCGCACTGCTGCGTCCGCTGGTCGATGCGGGCATCGTTGCGCGCGACCTGCCGGTCAGCGCGACGTCGATCACGGGCTTCTCGGGCGGCGGCAAGAAGATGATCGAGGAGTATCGGAACGCCGGCCGCAGCGCGCAACTCGACGCGCCGCGGCCCTATGGCCTGAAGCTCGCGCACAAGCACGTGCCGGAGATGATGGCCTACACGGGGCTCACGGTGAAGCCCGTCTTCATGCCGATCGTCGGCCCCTTCTACAAGGGCTTGGCGGTCAGCGTGCCGCTGCACTTTGCGCAGCTCAAGCCCGGCACCGACGGCGCGGCGCTGGTGCGCGCCTACGAGCGGCACTACGAGGGCGAGCGCTTCATCCGGGTCATGCCCCTTTCAGACCCCGCGATCGCCGAGCCGAGCTTCTTCGACGTGCAGGGCGCGAACGACACCAACCGCATCGACATCTTCGTGTTCGCCGATGCCGACCAGTCGGTCGTCATCGCCCGCGAGGACAACCTCGGCAAGGGCGCCAGCGGCGCGGCGGTGCAGTGCATGAACCTGCACCTGGGCTGCGACGAGGCCGCGGGCCTGTAGCGGATCAGTGCAAGAGGCCGGGGCCGCCCTTGCGCGGCGCCGGGCCCTTGGTGTCGGCCTTACCGGCCGGCGCCTTGGCCAGCATCTCGGCGCCGGACAGGCCGGCGAACAACTGCGCCGCCTTGAGCTTGATCTCGAGCAGCTCGGTGGCGCTCACCGAGTACTGGCCGGTGGTCTTGTTGACGTGAACGCTGAACTCCACGTCCTTGCCCTGATGGCTCAGCGTGCCGCTCGTGAATTCGTAGTCGGCACTGTCCCAGGGCAGGCCGCGCTGCGCGACGTCCCAGTCCTGGTATTCGACGCGGTGGATTTCGCCACTGGCCAGGTCGAGCAGGCCGGTCGCGTGGATCACCTCGTCGGTCTGCTCGTCGGTGATCGTGATCGGCACGCGCAGTTCCATGGCCCGCCCTTCGTTGTCGTGATCGTGTGCGATTCTGGCATGCGGCGCGAGCGCAGCGCGCGGCCAGGTGCTGATGCCGGCGTGAGGGGACAACGCCCGTGTGCAACCCCATGTTCTCGAGCTGTACGCGTAGCTGACGGCCTGCACAGACGGACAGCTCGGCCCCGGCCGGCCCGCGGTCGCGACCGAGCCGGCCAAGCGCGAACTCAGGTGGCGTCGCCCGGCCGAAGCCGGTAGTGATAGCGATAGCCGTCGGCGAATCGCAGGCGCTCGTACACCGCGATCGCCGGCGCGTTGTCTGCATCGACCTGCAGGTAGGCCGTGGTTGCGCCCTCGGCGTACGCCAGCGCGAGCAGGCGGGCGCACAGCCGCCGTGCGAGGCCGCGGCCGCGCCACTCGGGTGCGACGAACACGTCGTACAGCCCCACCAGGTCGGCCTCACGCGAGAACTGGCCGCAGGCCAGCAGTGCGCCGTCGGCCTTGCGCCGGATCGCCAACGGCACCAACGGCACCGGCGCCGCCTCGAGCCGCTGCGCGTGCGCTTCGCGCTGCGACAGCGGCGAGCCGCGCAGCGCGCCCACCGCCTGAGCAAAGGCCGCCACCCCGAGGCGATCGAACACCATGTCGCGCGGCAGCGCCTCGATCTTGGGCTTGGCGGCGAGCGAGGCGACCATCACCCGCGTGTCGTCCACCGCCGACCAGCCATTCGCCTGCAGATGCCCGTCGAGGCCGCGCGGCTGCGAGAACGGCGTGATGCGCACCAGCACTGGCAGCTTTGCCTCGTCGAAGACCTGTGAGGCCAGTGCGAGCTTGTCGTCGACGCCCAGGCGCCCCGCGGCCATCGGCAGCACGCAGCGCGCACGCTTGGCCTTGCCCGGCGAGAAGCGCACGAGCCAGCCGTCGAGCCAGCGCTGCTGCGGCGGCGCGCTCGCATTCAGCCCCGCATCCTCGATGCGCGACAGCAACGTGACGGGGAAACGCGGCGCCGCGTTCACCGCAGGGTCTTGACGCGATCGACCATCTCGCGCGCGAAGGCGATGTAAGCCTGCGCACCCCGCGATGACGGGTCGAAGACGACGCCCGGCTGACCGTAGCTGGGTGCTTCGGCCAGCCGGACGTTGCGCGGGATCACCGCGTTGAAGACCTTGTCGCCGAAGTGCGACTTGAGCTGATCGCTCACCTGCTGCTGCAGCGTGATGCGCGGATCGAACATCACACGCAGCAGGCCGATGATCTGCAGGCGCGGGTTCAAGTTCGCGTGCACCTGCTTGATCGTGTTGACCAGGTCGGTCAGGCCCTCGAGCGCGAAGTACTCGCACTGCATCGGCACGATCACGCCATGCGCGCAGCACAGGCCGTTCAAGGTCAGCAGCGACAGCGACGGCGGGCAGTCGATCAAGATGAAGTCGTACTCGGCGGCCACCGGGGAAAGCGCAGCTGCCAGACGCTCGTTGCGGCGGTCCAAGCCCACCAGCTCCACTTCCGCGCCGGCGAGTTCGCGGTTCGCGCCCAGCACGTCGAAGCCGCCGGCCGGGCTCCTGACCCGTGCCTCGGCCACCGTAGCGGACTCGAGCAGCACGTCGTAGATCGACGCCTCGAGCTTTCGCTTGTCGACGCCGCACCCCATGGTGGCGTTGCCCTGGGGATCGAGGTCGACGACGAGCACGCGCTGGCCCACCTGCGCCAGCCCGGCAGCGAGGTTGACCGTCGTCGTGGTCTTGCCGACCCCGCCCTTTTGGTTGGCGATGCAGAAGATGCGCGGCATGGGCTCGCATTCTCGCCGACGCCCGGAAGCGGCCGGTCAGTCGCGCACCAGACGGATGCCGAATCCGATCAGGAAGACCCCCGCGAGCCGCTCGAGCGCCCTGGCCAGCCTGCGGTGCGCGCGCACCTGGGTCGCCACTGCATTGGCGAACGCGCACAGCGTGAGGCAGTAGGCGGCGGTAATCAGCGCGATCGTGGTCGCCATCGCGACGAAGGTCGGCAGGCCGCGGTGCGTGGCCGGGTCGATGAACAGCGGGAAGAACGCCATGTAGAAGACGATCGCCTTGGGATTGAGCAGCGTGATGAAGAAGGCCTGGCGTGCATAGTCGCGCGGCTCGATGCGAATCGGCGACGCGCTGCCATCGCCCCTGGACAGCAGCAGCCTCAGGCCGACCCATGCGAGATAAGCCGCGCCCGCGTACTGCACCGCCTTGAACACCACCGGATTGGCCGCCAGCAGCGCCGCCACACCCGCCACCGCCAGCCACAGCAGCACCTGGTCGCCGGCGATCACGCCGGCCGTCGCCGCCGCGCCCGCACGAAACCCGCCCTTGCCGGTGGAGGTGAGCAGCGCGAAGGTGCCCGGCCCTGGCAGCGCAAGGAACAGCAGAACAGCGGCGCAGAACGCGCCGTAGTCGGTGATGCCGTACATGGCTGCCACGATAGCGCATGGCGGCGGCACTGAAGGACAATCGCGCCCGATGACCAGCACCGACGACAGCGTCCCGCAAGAGGCGCCCGCCCCGGCAGCCGCCGCACCCGCACCTGTGCTCGACGCACCTGCGCTGGACGCTCCAGCCGTCGACGCTCCAACGGCGGCAACCGACGCAGCGCCAGCCGTGGACGAGGCGGCCGCACACGGCGAAGTGACCGAAGCCGGCACGGCGGCGCCGGCGGACGCCGTCGCGTCGCCACCCACGCTTGCGGCCGATCATTCGCCTGCGGCCACCGGCGCGCGCCTGGCCGAACTGTTCCCAGCCCTGTTCGTCGGCCCCGACGGCCAGGGCACCTGGCGCGCCATCAAGCTGCGCATCCACGCCGACATCCAGGCCCGAGCGCCGGGCCAGTTCAGCAAGCGCACGCTGGGCATCTTCTTTTCGCGCTACACGACGACCACGCCCTATCTCAAGGCCCTGGCCGCGCCCGGCGCGCAACGCTTCGACCTCGACGGCGAGCCCGCGGGCGAGATCGCCGAGGAGCATCGCGCGGCAGCGGTGGAGGAGCTGGAGCGGCGCCGTGCGATCGCCGCCGAGCGGCGTGCGACGCGGCGGCCGCAACGGGCACCGGCACCCGTGCGGCGCGATGAGGCCGCATTGCAACCCGATGCAGCCCACGCGGCACCCAAGGGCCCGACGCGGCGCACGCACATCGACACGCCGGGGTCCGACGCGCGCACAGCGCGCCCGCCGCGCGCCGCTCGTGAGCGCGGCGAGGCTCGCCGCGGGGGGACGGAAGCGCGGGGCGCGTCGTCGCCGAGCCCGCACGCACCGGCCGCACGCCGCCCATCGCGGCCGCACGACGAGCGCCTGGCCGCGCCGCCGAGTCCACCTGAACGCGCGCCCTCGGCAGCGCTGCCCACCGACCCGGCCCAGCGCGAGCGAGCGCTGCTGCTGCGCGCCTACGAGGGCAGCACGCTGAGCAAGGCCAACTTCTGTGCGCTCAAGCGCTTGACCGAGGCCGAGCTCGACGCGGCGTTGATGCAGGCGCGCGCGGAGCGCCGCTGAGCGCAGGCCCGGACGGCGGCCGCTGCCGAGCCGCCCCATTACTCCGGACACTCCGGACCTCCGCTTTCTGTGAAGATGTCCCTTCAACGACGAGGAGTGCCGCCATGAAACTCGGTGTGACCCAATCCCTGCTGGCCCTCGTCGCCCTCTTGTTGCTGGCCCATCTGCTGGCAGCGACTCCAGCCGTGCCGAGCGCCGTGGCACAGACCGCCGCGCCGGTCCACGAGGTGTTGCGCGCGCGCCGGATCGACCTCGTGGCCGCCGGTGGCCAGGTCGTCGCGCAGCTCTACACCGCAGAGGACGGCGCGGGAAACCTCAGGCTGCGCAACGGCAGCGGCGAGGTCCGGGTCAAGCTCGGCGCCACGGCGGACGGCGCCGGCCTCATCCTGATGAACCAGAGCACCGAACCAGCGGCCTGGTTGTCCGTGGCATCAGCGCAGACGAGCCTGAAGCTCTCAGAACGCGGCAAGGCCACGCGCGTCATCGCGCCGTAGGGCCGCGCGCGCGCATTGAGCGCGCGCAATGCGCGATGTCGGTGCGGGTGAGCGCCCGCCCTATGATCCCCGCATGACCTCCGCGTCCTCGCTCCAGGCCGCTCTCGCCGACGGGCTGCGCGCGCTGGGGCGCTGGTTGCAGAACTGGTGGCGCATCGTGCTGCTGGGCGCCCAGCTGCTGAGCCTGGCACTGTCGCCGGCGAGGTACACGGTCGAGTACCGCCTGACGCTGCTACGGCATGTCTACCTCGGCACCGCGCCGTCGCTGCTGTGGTTCACGGTGCTGACGACGCTGCTCAGCCTGGTCGTGATCCGGATCGTGCTCGTGACATCGGTTAGCTACGGTCTGACCCAGTACGCGCTCGAAATGGTCGTTCGCGTGCTGGTGCTGGAGCTGATCCCGCTCACGGCGGCGCTGTTCGCGGCGCTGCGCTGCACGATCCCACGCGCCACCGAAATCGCAGCCCTGCGCGCGCGTGGCGATTGGGACGCGCGGCTTCGAGCGGGCATCGATCCGATGCATCTGGAAGT
>JAOUIM010000518.1 GCA_029884035.1 Aquincola sp.
CGCGGCCTGCGCATTTTCGGCCCCACCCACGGCGCCGCCCAGCTCGAGAGTTCCAAGGCCTTTGCCAAGGATTTCATGCAGCGCCATGGCATCCCGACCGCGCGTTACGCGGTGTTCGACGACGCCGAACTGGCGCATGCCTATGTCGATCGCCACGGGGCGCCGATCGTCGTCAAGGCCGACGGGCTGGCGGCGGGCAAGGGGGTAGTCGTGGCGATGGGCAACGACGAGGCCCACCGCGCGATCGACGACATGTTCAGCGACGATGCCGGCGTGGTGTACGCCGCCGGCCAGGCGCAGGTGGTGATCGAGGAATTCATGGCCGGCGAGGAGGCGAGCTTCATCGTCCTGGCCGATGGCCGGCACGCGGTGGCGCTGGCCACGAGCCAGGACCACAAGCGCATCGGGGACGGCGACACCGGCCCCAATACCGGCGGCATGGGCGCATACTCGCCAGCCCCGGTGGTCACGCCGGCCGTCCATGCGCGTGTGATGCGCGAGGTCATCAAGCCGACGATCGAAGGCATGGCATCCGAAGGACACCCGTTTGCCGGGTTCCTCTACGCCGGCTTGATGATCGATCGTGAAGGCAAGGCGCGTGTCGTCGAGTTCAATGCGCGGCTGGGCGACCCCGAGGCGCAGGTGCTGCTGATGCGACTGAAGAGCGACCTGTACGATCTGCTGATGGCCGCCACCGAGGCGCATGGCAACGGCGTGCGAGACATCGAACTTCAATGGGACCGGCGCAGCGCACTGGGCGTCGTGGTTGCCGCCGCCGGTTACCCTGCGAGCCCGCGAAAGGGCGACGCGATCGTGGGCCTGCCTCCCGCGAGCGAGGACATGCACGTGTTCCATGCCGGCACGACGCAGCGAGACGATGGGACCCTCGTGACGAGCGGCGGACGCGTGCTCACGGTGACCGCGCTCGGCGATCCGCTGCGCGCGGCGCAGCAGCGCGCGTACGAGGCGCTCGAGCCGATTCGGATCAGCGGCATGCAGTTCCGCCACGACATCGGGTACCGGGCACTAAAGAATCGATGAGCGTCGAACGGCCGCTGCGACAGCGCTGGGCCCCGTTCGGGTGGGCCGGCCGGCAGGGCCATCGATGACTGCGATCGGCGACCTTCACGAACGCGCTGTGCAGTTGCACGGCAGCGGGCTCGCCAGACGGGTGCTCGGCGCCTTCGGCTGGCACGTCAGGTTCAATGGTCTGCCATCGCGCCAGGGCGTTGTGATCGTCTACCCGCATACCTCGAACTGGGACTTCGTCATCGGCCTGCTGGCCAAATGGTCGATCGGGTTCCCGCTCTCGTTCTGGGGCAAGGACTCGCTGTTCAGCGTCCCGTTGTTCGGCCGCTGGCTGCGTTGGGTTGGTGGCGTGCCGGTCGATCGCAAGCACCCGCGTGGCGTCGTCGGCCAGATGATCGAACGCATGCAGGCTGCCAAGGCGAACGACGAGTTCTGCTGGCTCGCGCTCGCGCCGGAGGGCACGCGCAGCTACCGCGCGCATTGGCGCACCGGCTTCTACCAGGTGGCGCTCAACGCCGACGTGCCGCTCGGGCTGGCCTACTTCGACTTCGTCGATCGCGTGGTCGGCGTGGATACTTTCGTACGCCTCAGCGGCGACGCGCAGGCCGACATGGCGGCGATCGGGTCACGCCTGGGCCACCGGCGCGGGTGCAACCCGCATCTGGCCGCGCCAGTGAAGCTGCCGGGCATGGACAGCGAGGGAGACGCGAGAGCATGACATCCAGCGTGATCGACACGGTTCGCGGCTACCTGCTGGGCCTGCAGCAGCGCATCGTCGACGCGCTCGAGGCCGAGGATGGGCGCGGCCGCTTCATCAGCGACGCCTGGGTGAAACCTGCTGGCGAGAGGCTGCAGGGCGATGGCCTGACGCGGCTGATGGAGGACGGAGCCCTGCTCGAACGTGGCGGCGTGGGCTTCTCGCACGTGCGCGGGCCGTCGTTGCCGCCATCGGCGACGCAGCACCGCCCGGAGCTGGCAGGCGCGCCGTTCGAGGCGATGGGCGTGTCGCTGGTCTTCCATCCGCGCAACCCTTACGTCCCGACGGTGCACATGAATGTGCGCATGCTCGCGGCCGGCCACGCCGGGCAGGAGCCCGTGACCTGGTTCGGCGGCGGCATGGACCTCACGCCCTACTACGGCTTCGAGGACGATGCGGCGCACTTCCACCGCGTCAACCGCGACGCGCTGGCACCTTTCGGCGACGACAAGTACCCGCGTTTCAAGAAGTGGTGCGACGAGTACTTCTTCCTGAAGCACCGCGGCGAGCCGCGCGGCATCGGGGGCGTGTTCTTCGACGACTTTTCCGAGCTGGGCTTCGAGCGCAGCTTCGCGATGAAGTGCGCGGTGGGCGACGCGTTCCTGGACGCCTACCTGCCGATCGTGCGCCGCCGCCGCGACATGCCCTACGGCGAGCGCGAGCGCGACTTCCAGGCGGT
>JAOUIM010000002.1 GCA_029884035.1 Aquincola sp.
CCTCGAACTTGCTCGCGCGAGGAGGCGCCGCCGACAGGGCCGGCGGCTCCTGCGATGCGGGGACTTCCGACGGGCGCTGCTCCGCGGGCGGGGACTCCTGGGCAACGGCCACCGAGGCGGCGCACAGAACGAGCAACGCGGCACAAGACCGACTGGCTAGAATTCGAGGCATGGTTGAAGGCATGGTTCGGATCGGATTCGACGGCTGGTGCACCTCGACGCGCCGGCAGACCACGCGCGACCGAATTTAGTCGCACGGACTGAAGCCAAGCTGAATGCCCGCCTCCGACTTCGGCGGGACCCGTCCGACACGCAGATCCTTCGCGCCCTTCGGCTCCTCGCCCGCGGCGCCACGACATCATGAGTGAACCAGAAAATACTCCCGACTATCGCAGCACACTGAACCTGCCGGACACGCCGTTCCCGATGCGCGGCGACCTGCCGCGGCGCGAGCCGGGCTGGATCAGACAATGGAGTGAACAGGGCGTGTACCAGCGCCTTCGTGATGCGCGCGTGGGTGCGCCGCTGTTCGTGCTGCACGACGGCCCGCCGTATGCGAACGGCGTGCTCCACATCGGGCACGCCGTCAACAACATCCTCAAGGACATGGTCGTCAAGTCCAAGCAGCTGGCCGGGTTCGACGCACGCTTCGTGCCCGGTTGGGATTGCCACGGCCTGCCGATCGAGAACGCGATCGAGAAGGCGCATGGCCGCAACCTCAGCCGCGACGAGATGCAGGCCAAGAGCCGCGCCTACGCGTCCGAGCAGATCGCACAGCAGATGGCGGATCGTCAGCGCCTGGGCGTGCTCGGTGAGTGGGAGCATCCGTATCGCACGATGGACTTCGCCAACGAAGCGGGCGAATTGCGTGCGCTCAAGAGGGTCATCGAACGTGGTTTCGTCTACCGTGGATTGAAACCCGTCTACTGGTGCTTCGATTGCGCAAGCTCACTGGCCGAGTTCGAAATCGAATATGGGGACAAGAAGAGCCAGACGGTCGACGTGGGCTTCCTGTGCGCCGAGCCCGACAAGCTGGCCATGGCATTCGGTCTGCCCGAGATCGTCGGCGAGTCGTTCGCTGTGATCTGGACCACGACCGCCTGGACCCTCCCTGCCAACCAGGCGCTCAATCTCAACCCCGAGCTCGACTATGCCCTGGTGCATACCGAGCGTGGGCAGCTCGTGCTGGCCGCGTCGCTGGTCGAGAAGTGCCTCGAGCGCTACGGGCTTGAGGGCCAGGTCGTCGCGACGGCGAAGGGCGAGAAACTGGGCGGCATCGCGTTTCGCCACCCGCTCGCCCACGTCGATGCCGGTTACGACCGCCTGTCGCCCGTGTACCTGGCCGACTACGCGACCGCCGAGGACGGTACCGGCATCGTGCACTCGTCGCCGGCCTACGGCGTGGACGACTTCAACTCCTGCACCGCGCACGGCATGAAGGTCGAGGAGATCCTCAACCCGGTCGGCGCACATGGCTACTTCGCGCAGGACTTCCCGCTGTTCCACGGCCAGAACATCTGGAAGGCGGTGCCGCACATCATCGACATGCTGCGCGACGCGGGCCGCCTGTTCGCGACATCGTCGCTGACCCACAGTTACCCGCACTGCTGGCGCCACAAGACGCCGGTGATCTACCGTGCCGCAGCGCAGTGGTTCATCCGCATGGACGAGGGCGTGGGCGTGTTCACCAAGGACAAGGCGCCCAAGACCCTGCGCCAGACCGCGCTCGAGGCGATCGAGGCGACGCGTTTCTTTCCGGAGAACGGGCGCGCGCGGCTGCGCGACATGATTGCCAACCGACCCGACTGGTGCATCAGCCGCCAGCGCAGCTGGGGCGTGCCCTTGCCCTTCTTCCTGCACAAGGACAGCGGCGAACTGCACCCGGACACGATGGCGATCATCGACCGCGCGGCGGCGATCGTCGAGCAGGGCGGCGTCGAAGCCTGGAGCCGCGTCAGCGCCGAGGAGATACTCGGTGCCGAGGACGCCAAGCACTACAGCAAGAGCAGCGACATCCTCGAGGTCTGGTTCGACTCGGGGTCGACCTTTTTCCACGTGCTTCGCGGCTCGCACCAGGGGCCGGAGAACGACCGCGGATACCACGAACAGGGCCCCGAAGCCGACCTGTACCTGGAGGGCCATGACCAGCACCGCGGCTGGTTCCACTCGGCGCTGCTGCTGGGCTGTGCGCTCGAGGACCGCGCGCCGTACCGCGGCCTGCTGACGCATGGGTTCACGGTCGACGGCCAGGGCCGCAAGATGAGCAAGTCGCTCGGCAACATCATCGAGATCCGCGAGTTCGCGAAGGACCCCGGTGCCGAGGTGGCGCGCCTGTGGTGCGCGTCGACCGACTATGCCGGCGACCCGCCGATCGACAAGAAGATCCTCGCGCGCGTCGTCGACAGCTACCGCCGCATCCGCAATACGCTGCGTTTCCTGCTGGCGAACGTGTCGGACTTCGATCCCGAGGTCGACCAGGTCCCGCGCGATCGGCTGCTCGAGATCGACCGCTGGGCGCTGTCGCGAGCGGCCGAGCTGCAGGCCGAGATGCTGGCGCACTACGAGCGCTTCGAGTTCCACCCGGTGGTGGCCAAGCTGCAGCTGTTCTGCTCCGAGGACCTGGGCGCGTTCTACCTCGATGTGCTCAAGGACCGGCTGTACACCACCGCGCCCAAGTCGCTCGCACGCCGCTCGGCGCAGACCGCGCTGTGGCACGTGACGCACGCGGTGTTGCGCTGGATGGCACCGTTCCTGTCGTTCACCGCCGAGGAGGCCTGGCCGATCCTCGCCCCGGGCGCCTCGCCGTCGATCTTCACCGAGACGTTCTGGCGCCGGTTCGATGCACCCGACGCCGCCCTGCTGGCCAAGTGGCAGCGCATCCGCGCCATCCGCGACGAGGTCAACAAGGCGATCGAGGCGGTGCGGACCGAGGGCGGCGTGGGCTCTTCACTGCAGGCCGAGGTGATGGTCGGCGCCAACGCCGAAGACCGCGCGCTGCTCGCCGCCCTGGGTGACGACCTCAAGTTCGTGCTCATCACCTCGGCGGCGAAGGTCGTACCTGCCGAGACGCTCGCGGTGACCGTGACACCCTCGAAGTCGACCAAATGCGAGCGCTGCTGGCACTGGCGCGCCGACGTCGGACGCGACACGGCGCATCCGGCGTTGTGCGGCCGTTGCACGAGCAACCTGTTCGGCGCGGGCGAGACGCGCACGATCGCCTGAGACATGTGCCCCCGAACTCGCTGCGTTCGCTGCCCCCTTGGTCCCGCAAGGGCCCCTGGGTGTCCCCGGGGGCGCTCGGCGCTCTCCGGGCGGCCGGGCGGGCAATGATGGCCCGCTCCTCCCCTGGGGCCCCGAGCCTCTTGCTCTGGCTCGGCCTGGCGGTACTGGTCATCGTCGCCGACCAGCTAACCAAGACGCTGATCCTCGGTGCATTCCAGCTCGGCGACGTGCGCCCGGTCACGTCGTTTTTCAACCTCGTTCGTGTGCACAACACGGGCGCGGCGTTTTCCTTCCTCGCCGGCGCATCGGGGTGGCAGCGCTGGTTGTTCATCGGCCTCGGGCTGGGCGCGACCACCTTCATCGTCTGGATGCTCAAGAAATACCCGCAGCAGCGCCTGTTCTGCCTCGCGATCACACTGATCATGGGCGGGGCGCTCGGCAACGTGGTCGACCGCGCGCTGCACGGCTACGTGGTCGACTTCCTGCAATTCCGGTTCGCCTTCCTCGAGCCGGTCTTCCACGGCGGCTACTTCCCGAGCTTCAATCTTGCCGACAGCGCGATCACGCTCGGCGCCGGGTTGCTGATCGTCGACGAGATCCGGCGCGTCAGGCGTTCCTGAGCGCGAGCTGTGCCGCGGCGAGGTCCTCCAGCGCGGTGCCGACCGACTTGAACAGCGTGACGGCATCGCTGCGAGGCCTGGCGCCGCGTTCGCCGCGCAGCAGCTCGGCCAGTTCGGCGGCGACGTGATCGCGCGTGATGAGCCCGGCGGCCAGCGGTTGCGTGAGGTCACCCGCTTCGGCCAGCGCCCCCGCGTACGTGTCGACGACCACATGCGCACGCCGCACCGCCGCGTCGTCGGCCTCGCGCATGTCACGGCGGAAACCGCCAACCAGGTCGAGGTGCGTGCCCGGCGCGAGCCACTCGCCACGAACGATCGGCGCGGCCGACGTGGTGGCGCAGCAGACGATCCCTCCGGCACGCACCGCGGCCTCGAGGTCTTCGACGGCCGTGGCGTCGATCGCTTCGGCCCGCAGCTGCGCCGCACAGGCGGCCGCGGCATCGTGCCGCCGCGCCCAGATCCGCACGCGCCGCAGCGCAGGACGCAACGCGACGTGCGCGCGCGCCATCCAGGGAGCAAGCCGTCCCGCGCCCACGACCAGCAGCGATGCCGCATCGGCTGGCGCGAGGTGGCGCGCGGCAAGCGCCGACGTGGCCGCGGTGCGCCGCAATGTCAGCGCCTCGCCGTCGATCAGCGCACGCGGCGCGCCGGTATCGCGGTCGAGCAGCAGATAGCTGGCAGCCACGGTGCTCGCACCCTGCGCGGCCGCTCCCTGCATCACGGTCACCAGCTTGACGCCCAGCGCGCGGTCCGACCATGCCGGCATGAGCAGCAGCGTGCCATCGGGCGACAGGCGATGCACATGCCGTACCGGCGCCTCGGTGCGGCCCGCGACGAACGCTGCCTCGAGCGCGTCGACGAGCGCGGCCCATGGCAGCGCGTCGTGCACCTCGGCAGCTGAATAGACTCGCAGTTCCATGGACGCACCCAGTGTAGTCATCGTGGGTGGCGGCGTGATCGGATCGGCCATCGCCTGCTTTCTTGCTCGTGACCACGGGGCGCGCGTGACCGTGCTCGAGCGCGATCCGACGTTCGCGCGCGCCTCGAGCTCGCTGTCGGCCAGTTCGATCCGTCAGCAGTTCTCGACACCGGTGAACATCGCGCTGTCGCGGGCGAGCCTCGACTTCCTGCGGCGTGCGCACGAGGAGCTGGCGGTCGGCGAAGATCGCCCCGCGCTCGGATTCGTCGAGGCCGGCTATCTCTACCTCGCGAGCGCTGCCGGGGCGGAAACGCTGCGCGAGCTCCACGGGGTGCAGGCGGCCCATGGGGCCGACGTCCGCCTGCTGGACCCGGACGACCTGACGCGACGCTGGCCGTGGCTGAACAGCGACGATATCGCGCTGGGCAGCTGGGGCGCCCGCGGCGAAGGATGGTTCGACGGGCCGGCACTGCACGCAGCACTGCGCCGCAAGGCCCGCGCGTGCGGAGCCCGCTACGTGGCCGCCGATGTGAGCCGTTGGGAAACCGTTGGCACACGGGTCGCGGCTGCGGTGGCATCCGACGGCCAGCGCTGGCACGCCAGCCACTTCGTGGTCGCGGCCGGCGCATGGAGCGCACCACTGGCCGCGCAGCTCGGCCTCGCGCTGCCGGTCATGGCGAAGAAGCGCGACGTGTTCGTGCTCGAGTCGCCCGCTGTGTTGCCGGGATGCCCGCTCGTCATCGACCCCAGCGGTGTGTGGTTGCGACCCGAGGGCGCCCTGGGCAACGAAGACCTGGCGAGCCCGCCTGCCGGACTCGCGCGAGGGCCTTCGCAGCGCGCACGCGGTGCCGTGTTTCTGGCGGGCGCGCCGCCGCGTGGCGACGATCCGGACGAGCCGCCGCTCGACGTGGTCGACCACGGCCTGTTCGAGCAGGTGATCTGGCCCGCACTCGCACACCGCGTTCCCGCCTTCGAGGCGCTGCGGGTCAGGAGTGCCTGGGCGGGCTACTACGAGATGAACGCCTTCGATCACAACGGCGTGGTCGGCGACATACCGGACCTCGACAACGCTTGCATTGCATGCGGCTTCTCCGGCCACGGCATGCAACACGCGCCGGCGCTGGGCCAGGGGCTCGCCCGGTGGATCACGCAGCGACAATGGGGTGCAGTGGACCTGTCACCGCTGGCGCCGCAGCGCATCGCGCTGGGCCGGCCCCTCGTCGAGCGCAACGTGATCTGAGCGGCACGCGCCGCCTTGACGCAGATCACGGCGGGCTGCGGACACGCCGCGCGCTGCGTGCCGCGCGTCCATACTGGGCGCATGCTGATCGGGGCCTTGGACGGCGCGCGCGACCTGGGGCGACTCAACGAGATCGCCGGCGTTCTCATTCGGCACGGGTTCGGTGACGTGGTGCGCCGCCTCGGGATGGGTGATGCGCTCGCGCGCGCGGGCCACGTGCTGCACTGGGACAAGGCCGGCGCGCTCGCACAGCTCGATCCACCCGCGCAGGTGCGACGTGCGCTCGAGGAACTCGGGCCCGCCTTCGTGAAGATGGGGCAGATCCTCGCCGGTCGGGCCGACCTGCTCGGGACCGAGTGGATCGCCGAGTTCGCCAAGCTCCACAGCCGCGTGCCCGCCGTGCCGTGGGAATCCCTGCGGCCGCAGTTGCGCGAGGACCTGGGCGGCGAGCCCGAGGCCGTGTTCGCCCGCTTCGATGTCGAGCCCCTGGCCGCCGCCTCGATCGCCCAGGTACACCGTGCGCAGCTCAAGGACGGCACCGAGGTCGTCGTCAAGATCCGCCGCCCGGGCATCGTCGAGGTCATCGAGGCCGACCTGCGCCTGCTCGAACGTCTGGCGGGCGTGGCCGAGCAGGACTGGCCCATGCTCAAGCCCTACCGGCCGCGCCTGCTGGTGCGAGAGTTCGCGCGCTCGCTGCGGCGCGAGCTCGACCTGGCCGCCGAGTGCCGCCACGCCGAGCGCATTGCCGCCAACCTCGCAAGCCTGCCTGACGTGGTGATCCCGCGCGTGCACTGGGCGCACACGCGCGAGCGCGTCAACGTGCAGGACTACGTGGACGGCATCCCGGGCGAAGATCTCGCGCGCATCGACCGCGAGGGGCTGGATCGCAAGCTGCTCGCGCAGCGCGGCGCGCGTGCGGTGCTCAAGATGATCGTCGAGGACGGTTTCTTCCACGCCGACCCGCACCCCGGCAACGTGTTCTACCTGCCCGGCAACCGTCTGGCGTTCATAGACTTCGGCATGATCGGGCGGCTGTCGGCGCGGCGTCGCGAGGAACTGCTGCAGCTGCTGCTGGGTCTCGTGCAGCGCGAGCCGCAGTCCGTGGCCGAGGTCCTGATCGACTGGGCCGGCGACCAGCACCACGTGAATCTCTCGCAGCTCGAGAACGAGATCGAGGCCTTCGTCGAGCAGCACCATGGCACGCCGATCGCGCAGCTGCACCTGGGCCAAATGCTCGCCGAGGTGACGACCGTGCTGCGCGAGCACCGTCTCGCGCTGCCCGCCGACCTCGCGCTGCTGATCAAGGCCTTCATCTCGCTCGAAGGCATGGGCAGTGCGCTGGACCCCGGGTTCCACATGACGACCGAGGCGCTGCCGCTGCTGCGGCAGGTGGTGCGCGCGCGCTACCGCCCCAGTGCGCTGGCCAAACGCACCGGGCAGGCATTGAGCCGGGCGCTGGCGGTCGCGGGAGAACTGCCGCACGATCTGTCGCGCCTGCTGCGCCGCGCCCGCCAGGGCCACGTGCAGGTGGCCATCGAGGTCGCGCACCTGCGTCGCGTCAGCGACCAGTTGAACCGTGCGGCCGATCGCGTGGCCCTGGCGCTGGTGATCGCCGCGCTGATCGTCGGCTCGTCGATCGTGATGACCGTCGGCGGCGGGCCGACCCTCCTCGGTCTGCCGGCGTTCGGCCTCATCGGGTATGTTGGCGCGGGGCTCGGCGGTGTCGCCCTGCTGCGATCGATGTGGCGCAGCCGCCATCCGCGCGACGACGATGACGACTGACCCTGACGCAGGAGGCCCGATGCCCAACCCCGGCGAACCGACCCCGACCGACGCGAGCGCGGCCGCAGCTGCGTCACAGCACGTTGTGCTTCAGCCGCTCGACGTGGGCGACCCCTGGCGCTGGCTGGCACGCGGCGCGCGCGACTTCGCTCGCGCCCCCTTCATCGGCGTGTTCTACGGCGCCACGTTCATGGTGATGGGCTGGGCCCTGCTCGCGGTCTACGAGCACGCGCCGGCCTATGTGCTCGCGCTGGCCGCAGGCTTCCTGCTGATGGGGCCGTTCCTGTGCCTGGGCCTGTACCGCGTCAGTCAGAAGCTCGAAGCCGGCGAGACGCCCGAGTTCGGCGATTCGCTGCTCGCCTTCGAGGCGCGGCTCGGGCCGCTGGCGATCTTCGGCTTCGTGCTGCTGGTGCTTGAGATGCTGTGGGGCCGCGCTGCGCTGGTCGTGTTCGCGGTCAGCTTCGACGGCATGCCCGACTTCAAGGGCTCGCTGCTCGCGCTGCTCGATCCCGAGAACCTCGGCTTCATCGTCGCCTACCTCGCGGTGGGCGGCGTGTTCGCAGGACTCATCTTCGCCGTCTCGGCGATCTCGATCCCGATGCTGCTCGACCGGCCCGTCGATGCGGTCACCGCGGGGCTCACCAGCTTGCGGCTGGTGCTCGCGCAGCCCGCCGTGATGCTGCAGTGGGGCGCGCTCATCACGGTGCTGGTGGTCGTCGCGATGCTGCCCTGGTTCGCCGGGCTCGTGCTGATCGCACCGGTGCTCGGGCACGCCACGTGGCACGCCTATCGCGCAGCGGTCGCGCGCTGACAGCGCGCACCGCGCGCTACGGAATCAGTACCGTCGACCCGGTGGTCTTGCGCGCCTCGAGATCGCGGTGCGCCTGCGCCACCTCCGAGAGCGGATAGCGCTGGTCGATCCGGATCTTGACCGCCCCGCTGCCGACCACGCCGAAGAGGTCGTCGGCCATCGCCTGCGTCGCCTCGCGGGTGGCGATATGGGTGAACAGCGTGGCGCGCGTCATGTACAGGGAGCCCTTGGGACCAAGCAGTCCCGGCGCGAACGGGGCCACCGGGCCGCTGGCATTGCCGAAGCTGGCGAGCAGGCCGAAGGGCCGCAGGCAATCGAGCGATCCCTCGAAGGTGTCCTTGCCCACCGAGTCGTAGACCACCTTGACCCCCTTGCCACCGGTGACCGCCTTGACGCGCTCGACGAAGTTCTCGTTGCGGTAGTTGATCGCATGCGCCGCACCATGGTCCAGCGCGAGCCGGCACTTCTCTGCGCTGCCCGCGGTGGCGATCAGCTGGTAGCCCAGTGCCTTGGCCCACTGGCACGCGATGAGGCCGACGCCGCCGGCCGCGGCGTGCCAGAGCACGAAGTCGCCTCGCGCGAGGCCCTCGGCAGGCAGCGTCTTCTTGAGCAGGTACTGCACCGTCAGCCCCTTGAGCATCATGCCCGCGGCGGTGTCAAACGCGATGCCCTCGGGCAGCCTGCACACCGTCTTGGCCGGCATCACCCGCGCCTCGCCATACGAGCCCGGCGGCTGGCTCGCGTAGGCGGCGCGATCGCCCACCTTCAGGTGCGTGACGCCCTCGCCCACCGCCTCGACGATGCCCGCGCCTTCCATGCCGATGCCATGCGGCAGCTTCAACGGGTACAGGCCGGTGCGGTGGTAGACGTCGATGTAGTTCAGGCCGCAGGCGTGGTGGCGGATGCGGATCTCGCCGGGACCGGGCTCACCGACAGGCACGTCGACGAGTTGCAGGACTTCGGGGCCGCCGGTGGCAGCGATCTGGATGGCACGGGGCATGCGTCGTCTCCTTCTGGACCTGTGAGCTTATGCGAACCCGCTTTGCCTTGCTGCGTGCCGGGCACCCGGCGCCGTGCGCCATGCCGCGCGGCATGGCAGGATGCCGGATCCGACACGGGCACCCATGCGCAAACTGATCCAGGCCCCCAATGCCGCGCTGGCTACGCTGTGGGCCGACCTGCTCGGCCAGGCCGGCATCGAGGCGAGCGTACAGCGCTATTTCGCCAGCGGCATCGCAGGCGAGATCCCGCCCGACCAGGCGCTGCCGGAGGTCTGGGTCCACGACGATGAGCAACTCGAGCGTGCGCGCACCTTGCTGGCCGACCTGCGGCGTCCGGTCTGGCGCCGGTGGCTGTGCCCGGGCTGCGGCGAGCGCATCGACGGTCCGTTCGACAGCTGCTGGCAGTGTGGTGCGCTGATGCCCGCATGAGCGTCGCGCTGTCGCCCCGCGCAGCCGCTCTGATGACCCTGCCGCCCCTGCTGTGGGCCGGCAATGCCATCGTCGGCCGAATGCTGGTGGGACAGGTGCCGCCGATGGCGCTGAACCTCCTGCGCTGGGTCTTCGCCGCGCTGCTGCTCGCGCCGCTCGCCTGGCGGGTCGCGCGCGACCTGCCAGCAATCGCGCGTGCCTGGCCCTACCTGGTCGCGGTGGGCACCTTCGGTGTCGGCCTGTTCAATGCCCTGCAATACCTGGCGCTCGTGACCTCGACGCCGCTGAACGTCACCCTGATCAACGCCTCGATGCCGGTGTGGATGCTGCTCGTGGGCACGCTGCTGTTCGGGGTGCACCCGACGCGCCGACAGGGCCTGGGCGCGCTGCTGTCGATGGCCGGCGTGTTGACGGTGGTCACGCGTGGCGCGTGGGGCGCGTTGGCCGACGTGCACTTCGTGATCGGCGACGCCTACATGCTGCTCGCCGTGGTTGGCTGGGCGCTGTACAGCTGGCTGCTGGCACGGCCGCCGGCCTGGCTGCGCCCGCCCGAGCGACAGCGCTGGAACTGGGCCGAGTTCCTCTTCCTGCAATCGCTGTTCGGGCTGTTGGCGGCCGGCAGCGCGGCATCGATGGAGGCCACCCTCACCGCGCATGCGCCCGTGGCCTGGCACAGCGCCGCGGTCTGGACGGCATTGGCCTATGTGGCGATCGGGCCGTCGCTCATCGCCTACCGCTGCTGGGGCCTGGGCGTGGCCACCGCAGGACCTGCGATGGCGGCCTTCTTCGCCAACCTGTCGCCCCTGTTCGCCGCGCTGCTGTCGGTGTGGCTGCTGGGCGAGGCGCCCCAGCCCTACCACGCGTTGGCCTTTGCGCTGATCGTGGCCGGGATCGCCGTGTCGATCGCCCGCCGATGATCACGCGCCGCCAACTGACCCTGCTGGCGGTCCTGACGGTCCTGTGGGGCTGCAACTGGCCGATGATGAAGCTCTCGCTGCGCGAGGTCGGCCCGCTGTGGTTCCGCGCGATCACGATGTGCGGTGGCGTCGTGCTGCTGGGCGCCTGGGTCGCCGCCCGCGGTGCGCGGCTCGCGCCACGGCGCGACCAGTGGGCCCCGCTGCTCGCGCTGGCACTGCCCAACATCGTCGGCTGGCATCTGTGCTCGATCATCGGACTGACGCTGTTGCCGGCGGGTCGCGCGGGCATCCTCGCGTTCACGATGCCGGTGTGGACCGTGCTGCTGGGCGCGGCGCTGTTCCGCCAGCCGCTCACGCGCGGCGCCTGGGCTGCGTCGGCCTGCGCGCTGGTCGCCGTGGCGCTGCTCGGTGCGCAGGAACTGACCACGCTGGCGGGACGGCCCACCGGCGTGCTGTGGTTGCAGGCAGCCGCCGCAAGCTGGGCCCTGGGCACCTTGCTGCTTCGCCGCAGTGCGATCGACCTGTCGCCCGAAGCGGTCACGGTGTGGATGATGGCGCTCGGTGGCGTGATCTTCGTGGTGCTGGCCGCCACCGCCGAGCCGCTGCCCGCCATCGACGCGTGGAGCGACACGATGTGGGCCGCCATGGTCTGGGGCACGGTCGTCAACTTCGGCATCTCGCAGGCCATCTGGTTCGGGCTGGCGCGCGCTCTGACACCGCAGGCCAGCACGTTCTCGCTGATGGCCGTGCCGCTGGTGGGCGTCGCGTCGGCGACGTTCGTCGTCAGCGAGGTGCCGCGCGCAACCGACTGGGTGGCGGCCCTGTTCATCGCCGCGGCGATCGCATCGGCCACGCGCTCGCGCGGCGACAATGCGCGCCCATGACGACCACGCTCGCGCTCATCGCCGCCGTCGATCGCCGGCTGGCCATCGGCCGCCGCGGCGGGCTGCTCTGGAACGAGCGCGAGGACCAGGCGCACTTCCGCCGCATCACGATGGGCTGCCCCGTCATCATGGGCCGCAAGACCTGGGACTCGCTGCCTGCACGTTTCCGGCCGCTGCCCGGGCGGCGCAACGTGGTGGTCACACGCAGTGCCACATGGCACGCGGCGGGTGCCGAACGCGCAGCGTCGCTGGATGAGGCACTCGCCCTCGTGGCCGACGCGCCCAAGGCCTTCGTGATCGGCGGTGGCGAGCTCTATACGCTGGCGCTGCCGCGCGCCGACGAGCTGGTGCTCACCGAGATCGACACTGCCTTCGACGGCGCCGACGCCCACTTCCCCGCCTTCGCGGGCTTCACCGAATCGTCACGCGAAGCGCATGTGGCCGGCGACGGCACGCGCTACGCTTTCGTCACCTATCAACGTCAACCCCAGGAGCACTGAAGCATGTCCGGAGCCGGTTTTCATGTCCACGGCCCCCACGATCACGAACTCGAACATGCCGCGCAGCACGGCGACCGCGACAGTTTCTCGGGAACGATCGCGGTCACCACTGCGATCATCGCCACCGTCGGTGCGCTGTTCTCCTACATGGGCGGCTCCACCCAGGCCAACGCCGGCCTGTTCAAGAACAACGCCGCGATCAAGAAGACCGAGGCGTCGAACCAGTGGAACTACTACCAGGCCAAGAGCAACAAGCAGAACCTGGCCGAGCTGTCGGTGGAGATCGTCAACACCGAGGAGCGCAAGGGCTTCTACCGCAACGAGGTGGAGCGCTACAAGAAGGAGAAGGCCGAGATCCAGAAGGACGCACAGAAGCTCGAGGCCGAGGCCAAGGATTGGGATTCGAGGTCGGATGCCGAGATGCACCTGCACCACCGCTGGGCCCAGGCCACGACCGCACTGCAAGTGTCAATCGCGATGGCCGCGATCGCGCTGCTGACCCGGCGCAAGTGGCTCGAGTGGGTGATGTTCGGCATGGCCGGCGTCGGCCTGGTGCTCGGTGGGCTCGCAGTAGCGCACGTTTGAGTCACACCGCATGAACTCGCTGCTGTTCAAGAACGCACGCGTCTTCGACGGCGCGAGCGCCGACTGTGCCGATGGCCAGTGGCTGCGCGTGGCCGACGGCGTGATCCAGGAAATCTCGTCACAGCCGCTGAAGGCCGGCGACGGCACGCGCGTGATCGACGTGGCCGGCCGCACGCTGATGCCCGGGCTGATCGACGCCCATGTGCACGCCTTCGCCAGCGACGTGGCCGTGGCGCGGATGGAAGCGCATGGCGAGGCCTACCGCACCGCGCATGCCGCGCGCATGCTGGGCCATGCGCTGGACTGCGGCTTCACCACGGTGCGCGACATCGGCGGCGGCAACTACTCGCTGTACAAGGCCGCGGCCGACGGCCTGATCCGCGCGCCGCATTTCCTCTACGCCGGCAAGATCCTGTCGATGACCGGTGGGCACGGCGACATCCGCCAGATCGACGTCGCGCCACGCTACGCGCCGGCTTGTGCCTGCGTCGAGTCCAACATGTTCTCGGTCATGGCCGACGGCGTCGACGAGTGCCTGAAGCAGGCGCGCGAGCAACTGCGCCAGGGCGCGCACTGCATCAAGCTGATGGGTTCGGGCGGCGTGGCCTCGCCGACCGACCCGATCTGGATGAACCAGTACCGCGAAGACGAGATCCGCGCGATCGTCGGCGAGTGCGTCGAGCGCCGCAGCTATGCCTCGGCACACTGCCACCCGGCCAGCGCGGTGCGGCGCTGCGTCGAGTTCGGCGTGCGCGCGATCGAGCATGGCACGCTGATCGACGCCGAAACCGCTGCCTTCGTTGCCGCGCGCGGTGCGTTCATCGTGCCCACGATGGTCGTGATCCATGCGTTGGTCGAACTCGGGCGCGAACTGGGCTTCCCGCCGCAGAGCCAGGAGAAGGCCGAATTTGCCGTGAAGCAGGCGATCTCGGGGCTGGACCTGATGCGCGCGGCCGGCGTCAAGGTGGTCTACGGCACCGATCTGCTGGGCAGCACGTACACGCAGCAGTGCCGCGAGTTCGCGCTGCGCCGCGAGGTGTTCACGCCGCTCGAACTGCTGCGCCAGGCCACGTCGACCGCGGCCGAGATGATGCTGATGGACGGCCGGATCGGCTGCGTGAAGGTGGGCGCGCGCGCCGACCTGCTGGTGGTCGACGGCGACCCGCTCGCCGATATCGGCCTGCTCGCCGCGAGCGGCCGGCACCTGAACGTCATCGTGCGCGGCGGCGAACTGGTCAAGCACGCATGAAACTCGCGACCTGGAACGTCAACTCGCTCGCCGTGCGCCTGCCGCAGCTTCTCGACTGGCTCGCCGTGCAGCAACCCGATGCGATGGTGCTGCAGGAAACCAAGCTCACCGACGACAAGTTCCCGCATGCCGAGATCGAGGCGGCGGGCTACCAGGTGCAGTGGTTCGGCCAGAAGACCTACAACGGCGTGGCCCTGCTGTCGAAAGCGGCCGCCACCGACATCGTGCGCAACATCCCCGGCTTCGCCGACGAGAGCGCACGCGTCATCACCGGCACCGTCGACGGGCTGCGCATCGTCGGCGGCTACTTTCCGAACGGCCAGGCACCCGGCACCGACAAGTTCGAATACAAGATGCAGTGGCTGCGCGCGCTGCGCGACTGGCTGCGCGAGGAGCTGTCGGCGCACCGCGAACTGGTGCTGCTGGGCGACTTCAACATCGCGCCCGAGGATCGGGACGTGCACGATCCGGCGGCCTGGGCCGGGCAGATCCATTGCACCGACGAGGAGCGCGGCCACTTCAGGCAACTCGTCGCGCTGGGCCTGGTGGACGCCTTCCGCCTCTTCGAGCAGCCGCCCAAGTCATGGTCGTGGTGGGACTACCGCAATCTTGCGTTCCGCAAGAACCAGGGCTTGCGCATCGACATCGTGCTGGTCAGCGAGGTGTTGAAGGAACGCGTGCGTGAGTGCACGATCGACAAGGCGCCGCGCAAGAACGAACGGCCAAGCGATCACGCGCCGGTCTGGCTGCGGCTGGAGGACGCCGCAGCCTGAAGACGCTCAATCGTCCAGGCCAAGGTCCTGGATCTTTCGCGTGATCGTGTTGCGGCCAATGCCAAGCCGCTGTGCGGCCTCGATGCGGCGGCCCCGTGTCGTGCCCAGCGCGGTCACGATCAGCTTGGCTTCGAACTGACGCGTCAGGGTGTCCCACACCTCGGGCGCGCCCGCGTCGAGCAGCGAGCGCGCTTCGCGCTCGAGGTCGGCGAGCCAGCCACCACCGGCCACGGCCGGCGCAACCGCCACCGTCGTCGCGGGCACGACGGCTTCGCCGCTGGCCGCTGGCGAAACCACGGTCTCGGGCGCCGCCGCTCCGGCGGGCGCGGCATGCACCTCGGGCGGCAAGTCCCTGGCCTGAACCACCTGCGCCGGCGCCATCACCGTGAGCCAGTGGCAAAGATTCTCGAGCTGGCGCACGTTGCCCGGGAAATCGAAGGCCGCGAGTTTGGCCATCGCGTCGTCCGACAGGCGCTTGGCCTCGACGCCGAGTTCCTTCGCGCTCTTCTGCAGGAACTGGCGCGCGAGCAGCGGGATGTCCTCGCGCCGCTCGCGCAACGGCGGCAGGCGCAGCCGGATCACGTTGAGGCGGTGAAACAGATCCTCCCGGAACGCCCCGTCGCGCACACGTCGCTCGAGGTTCTGGTGCGTCGCCGCGATCACGCGCACGTTGCTCTTGAGCGGCTGGTGGCCACCGACGCGGTAGAACTGGCCGTCCGACAGCACGCGCAGCAATCGCGTCTGCAGGTCGAACGGCATGTCGCCGATCTCGTCGAGGAACAGCGTGCCGCCGTCGGCCTGCTCGAAGCGGCCGCGGCGCGTCGTCTGCGCGCCGGTGAAGGCGCCCCGTTCGTGGCCGAACAGTTCGCTCTCGAGGAGATCCTTCGGAATCGCCGCCGTGTTGATCGCGACGAACGGCCCGCCTGCGCGCGGACTGTGCTTGTGCAGCGCGCGCGCGACGAGTTCCTTGCCGGATCCGCTCTCGCCGGTCACCAGCACCGTGACCTGGCTTTGCGACAGGCGGCCGATGGCGCGGAACACGTCCTGCATCGCCGGCGCCTGGCCGAGGATTTCGGGCGCCTCGCTCGAGCGTTCGACGGCGACGGCTTCGCGCAAGCTTTCCTCGACCGCGCGGCGGATCAGTTCGACCGCCTTGGGAACGTCGAACGGCTTGGCCAGGTATTCGAACGCGCCGCCCTGGAACGAGGAGACGGCGCTGTCGAGGTCCGAGTACGCCGTCATCACGATCACGGGCAGCCCGGGCAGGCGCTCTTTGACCTTGGCCAGCAGGTCGAGGCCGGAGCCGCCGGGCATCCGGATGTCGCTGACCAGCACCTGTGGCTCATCGTCGTCGAGCGCGCCGAGCACGTCGCGGGCGTTGGCGAAGCTGCGCACCGCGAACTGCTCTCGCGCGAGGGCCTTTTCCAGTACGAAGCGGATCGATTGATCGTCGTCGACGACCCAGATGTCTCTCATGCGCGAGATCGGCCTTTCAGGGCAACGGTATCAGAACCGTGAACACGGTGCGTCCGGGCGCGCTATCGCATTCGATCGTGCCCTGATGCTGCTGCACGAAAGTCTGCGCCAGCGTGAGACCGAGGCCCGATCCGCCCTCGCGACCCGTCACCAGCGGGTAGAAGATGCGGTCGCGGATCGCCTCGGGCACGCCGGGCCCGTTGTCCTCGATATGCAATTCGAGTGCCAGTCGCCAGCGTTGCTTGCCGATCGTGAGCTGGCGTGCCGCGCGGGTTCGCAGCCGCAGTTGGGCGTCACCGGCGGCGATGCGCTCGGACAGCGCCTGACAGGCATTGCGTGCGATGTTCAGAACGGCCTGGATCAACTGTTCGCGGTCACCGCGGAACTCGGGCAGGGACGTGTCGTAATCGCGCTGCACCGTGAGCCCGCGTGGCCATTCGGCAAGCACCAGCGAACGCACGCGCTCGCAGACCTCGTGGATGTTGACGTCGGCGACCACGTGCGGACGCCGGTGCGGCGCGAGCAGCCTGTCGACGAGCAGCTGGAGCCGGTCGGCTTCGGCGATCACGACATCGGTGTACTCGGCCAGTTCGGGCTTCTGCTCGAACTCCATGGCCAGCAACTGGGCCGCGCCGCGGATGCCGCCCAGCGGGTTCTTGATCTCGTGCGCCAGGTTGCGAAGCAGCTCGCGGTTGGCCTGCGCCTGGGCCATCAGGCGCTCCTCGCGGTCCTGGCGCGTCTGCTGCTCGATCTCGATCATCTCCACTAGCACGCGCTCGGCGCTGTCGGTCTGGTTGACGATCACGTGCACCGGCATCAGCTCGGGGGCGACGCCGGGCGGGCGCCGCAGCGTGGCCTCGAAACGACCCGTGGCGATGCGGTTGTCGGCCACCGCCAGGAGCGTTTCACACAGGCCCTGCGGCTCGACGAACCAGTCGGTCAGCGTCGAGCCGATCAGGTTGCGCCGCGCCACGCCGAGCAGGTTCTCGAAGCTCGCGTTGGCGTACAGCACGCGACCATCGGGCCGCACGAGCGCGACCAGGGTGGCCAGCAGGTCGAAGGCGGCCAGCCCGCTGAAGCCGGCCGCCGTCGGGGTCTGACCGTCGAACGGCGGCGTCACTCCGGCCGGGCGGGTGGCAGCTTGGCCAACTCGCGCCGCAGCGCCGCGATGTCGGCCTGCTTGCGTGCGATGGCGCTGCGCATCTCCTCGACCCGCTCCTGATAACGAGCGAAGTTGCGCTCGTCGCCTCGGCGATCGGGCTCGCCGTTGTTGAACTCCTGCGTCAGGGCCGCGAGCGCGGCCTCCTCGCGCTTGAGTTCGGCCTCGAGGATGCGACGCGCATCGCTGTCACGCGCGCGCTGCTCGCGCGAATCGACCTTGCCCTCGCCTTCGCCGCGCGCGCCCGACGCCGCGCCGGCCTGCGGCCGCGGACGCGGTGGCGCCACGATCGTGATCGGGGCGCCTTCGATCGTGCGGCAGCCGCGGTCCTTGGCCTCCTGTGCAGTGATCTGGTCGGTGTAGAGCACCGGCGGCCCCGGACAGCGATAGACCGTGCTGCCCTGGGCCAGCGAACTGGTGCCGGCAAGCAGGGTGAGGACGGTTGCAATTGCGCGCATGGCCATGCAACGCATTGTGACGCAGCGCCGCCGACCCAAACGACGAAGGGCGGCTCGCGCCGCCCCTCGATTGCGTGACCAGTTGCCCGGTCGGCCCCTGTCAGAGGCTGTAGTACATGTCGAACTCGACCGGATGGGTCGTCATCCGGAACCGCGTGACCTCCTGGGTCTTGAGCTCGATGTAGGCGTCGAGATAGGTATCGGTGAACACCCCGCCCTTGGTCAGGAATGCGCGGTCCTTGTCGAGGCACTCGAGCGCCTGGTCCAGGCTGTGGCACACGGTCGGGATCTTTGCGTCCTCTTCCGGCGGCAGGTGATACAGGTCCTTGGTCGCGGCCTCGCCAGGGTGGATCTTGTTCTCCACGCCGTCGATGCCGGCCATCAGCATGGCGGCAAAACCGAGGTACGGATTGCACGTCGGATCCGGGAACCGCACCTCGATGCGCCGGCCCTTGGGATTGGGCACGTAGGGGATGCGGATCGATGCCGAGCGGTTGCGTGAAGAGTACGCCAGCTTCACGGGCGCCTCGAAGCCTGGCACCAGGCGCTTGTAGCTGTTGGTTCCGGGGTTGGTGATCGCGTTGAGCGCGCGAGCATGCTTGATGATCCCGCCGATGTAGAACAGCGCGAACTCCGACAGGCCGGCATAGCCGTCGCCGGCGAACAGGTTCTTGCCGCCCTTCCACACCGACTGGTGCACGTGCATGCCGCTGCCGTTGTCGCCGACGACAGGCTTGGGCATGAAAGTCGCGGTCTTGCCGTACGCGTTGGCAACGTTGTGGATGATGTACTTCTGCAACTGCAGCCAGTCGGCGCGCTGAACGAGTGTCGAGAACTTGGTGCCGATCTCGCACTGGCCGGCGCCGGCCACCTCGTGGTGGTGCACCTCGACCGGAATGCCCATCTGCTCGAGCAGCAAGCACATCTCGCTGCGCATGTCCTGCAGGCTGTCGACCGGGGGCACCGGGAAGTAGCCGCCCTTGACCGACGGCCGATGCGCCTTGTTGCCACCCTCGATCTTGTCGCCTGTGCTCCAGGACGCTTCCTCGGAATCGATCTTGACGAAGCAGCCGGACATGTCGACGTTCCAGCGCACCTGGTCGAAGATGAAGAACTCGGGCTCGGGACCGAAGTACGCGGCGTCACCAATGCCGCTGCTCTTGAGGTACGCCTCGGCCCGCTTGGCCAGCGAGCGGGGATCGCGCTCGTAGGGCTTGCCGTCGCCGGGTTCAAGCACGTCGCACGACAGGAACAGCGTCGGCTCCTCGTAGAACGGGTCGATGTTGGCCGTGTTCGGATCGGGCATCAGCAGCATGTCCGACGCCTCGATGCCTTTCCAGCCGGCGATCGACGAGCCATCGAAGGCGTGGCCGGCACTGAACTTGTCCTCGTCGAAGTGCGACACCGGTACCGTGACATGTTGTTCCTTGCCGCGCGTATCGGTGAAGCGGAAATCGACGAACTTCACGTCGTTGTCCTTCACCATCTTCATCACGTCGGCAACGGTCTTGCTGGCCATCAGGCTCTCCTGGCTTGGTCTGGTTTGGTTGGGGGGAGGAAACGGTTAAGCGCAAGCAATCTAGCAGAAAGCATGCCCGAGACCGGTGCGCATCGATCCGGCTGGCCATCGCTACAGCATGAGATGGCGCCCCTTTTCGGGGCTCCGGATTGCACCATTCGTGGGCGAAATGATGAGCGTCAGCGCACCAGCTCGGGGCCCAGGGCGATATCGAGAGACTGCAGGCCCGCGCGCAGCGACGCATAGGCCGCATCGACGGCCGAGGCCGCGCCCTTGACCCCGAGCTCGATGTGGCGCCCGTATTGCGGGTGGTCGACGCTGGGCAGGCTGAAGATCCGCACGCCTGCGTGGTCGCGCTCGATGGCCTCCATCAACGGTGTCAGCGACGCCTCCATCGCGCCGAAGACGATCAGCGAGCGCTCGGACACGACCTGCGAGCCGTGCAGTGCGCGGTAGCGCGTGTCGAGCAGCGACTCGATCATCGGGTGCGCCATCACCGGAAAACCGGGCACGAAGTGAACGTCTGCGATTGAGAATCCGGGAATCTTGTTGTACGGGTTGGCGATGATCTCGGCGCCGGCAGGGAACACGCCCATGTTCAGCCGGTGCACGTTGTCGGCGCGCTCGGGCTCATACGACTCCCCTCGTTCGCGCGCGACGTCGCGCATGCGCTCGAGGATCAGCGCCCTGGCCTGCGGGTGCAGCGCGAGTTCGCGCCCGAGTGCGTCCGCCGCGCACTGGCGTGTGTGGTCGTCGGGCGTCGCGCCGATGCCGCCGCAGCAGAACACCACGTCGCCGCTCGCGAACGCATGCCGCAAGGCCTGCGTGATCAGCGCGCGGTCGTCGCCGACATAGCGTGCCCATGCAAGGGCCAGGCCTCGCGCGCCCAGCAGCTCGATCACCTTCGGCAAGTGACCGTCGCGGCGCTTGCCCGAGAGGATTTCGTCGCCGACGATGATGAGCCCGAACGCCATGGCTAGCGGATGTTGCCGGTATGACCGAGCGAGTAGCGGCCTGGCTGCGGCCACACGGTCAGGCCGTGCGGCTCGGCCCCGACCTTGACCTGCTGTACGTCGCCGCTGCGGGTGTCGAAGCGATAGACCACGTCGTCGTAGCGCGCGGCAAGCCACAGGTACCTGCCGTCGGCGCTGACATTGCCCATGTCGGGGCTGCCGCCGCCGGGGATGCCCCAGCGCGCAACGACCTTCTCGGTCGCGAAGTCGATCACGGTCACGCTGCCGTTGCCGTTCTTCGGCCCGTGGATCTCGTGCGCGCCGCGATTGGCCACGTACAGCTGCCTGCCATCTCGGCTCGGGTACAGCCCATGCGTGCCGACGCCGGTCGCGATGAAGCCGACCTGCGTGAAGGCATCGCCGTCAACGATGTGCACGCCGTCCGCATGCATGTCGGCCACGTAGAAGCGGCGACCATCGGGGGCAATGCGGATGTCCTGCGGCATGCCCTTGGTCACGGTGCACAGTTCGGTCGCACCCGGCGACCATGTCTGTCCCGGCTTGAGAGGCACGACCTTGAAGCGGGTCGTGGGCATCACGAGCTTCAAGTACCCCATGACCTTGCGCTGCACGAGGTCGATCTTCACGAGCGTGCCGGCGAACTCGCAGGTGAAGATCGCGTAGCGCCCATCGATCGAGAAGTCGGCATGGTTGACGCCGGGACAGCCCGGCACGGCGATCTCGAACTGCAGCGCCATCGTCTTCGGGTCGCGGAAGTCCAGGCGCTTGCGTGCCTCGGCCACCACGATGGCGGACTTTCCGTCTGGCGTGGCGTACATGTTGTACGGGTCGTCGACCATGATCGGCTTGCCTGGCTTGCCCGTCGCGGGGTCGATCGGCGTCAGGCTGCCGTCGGTACGGCCCTCGGCATTGTTGGTCACCCACAGCGTGCGCATGTCCCACGACGGCACGATGTGCTGCGGCCCGATGCCCACCCTGAACCGGTCGACGACCTTCATCGCCTGCGGGTCGATGACATAGACATCGCCCGCGCGAAGGTTTGGCACGTAGACGCGTTCGAGATCGCCAGCCACGGCGGCGCTGAGCTTGCCGGCCGCGGCTTCGCTGTACAGGTTCATGCGTTCGGGCACCGGTGGCATGCCCGGAACGGTCGCCACCGGGGTGATCACCGGCGCGGAAGCAGGCACGGAAGGCGCGCTCGCGGCCGGTCTCGCCTGGGCCGATGCGCGCGGAGCCGCCAGCCCCGTCCACGCGACGGCCCCCGCCGCGCCGACCATCACCAAGACGCCACCCGCGCGTGACCAACTCCGGTTCATCGTCCTTGCTCCCCGACCCTGAAATGGGGTCGCTATTGTCCACGCCGCGTGCGTTGCCGGATCGCCGCGACGCTCGCCTCGACGATCAGTTCGAGACCGGCGCGGCCGAGTTCGGCCGTCGCGCGACGAGGATCACCTTGCACGCCGTTGCCCGCTACCGGCGCGGCCGCCATGGCCGCCGGCCGCACCAGGGCCTCGTCGACCGCCAATGCGAGCGCGGTGTCGGACAGCCCGGCATGGCGGCCGATCTGCGCATCACTGAATCCGCGCTCGCGCAGCATCTGGTCGAAACCACTCGACGACGCGCGGTAGTACTCGCCGAGCGCGTGGACGTGAACCGGCGGCGTCCGCTTCGCGCCGTTCACGCGAGCGGCCACATGGTCGAGGCTGCCCAGGTAGCCCCCATGGTCGCCGAGGAGGACGACGTCGCGAAAGCCGGCGCGCGCCAGGCTCAGCGCCGTCGCTTCGAGCATCGACTCGAAGGCGGCACCCGGCATGCTGAGCGTGCCCGGCCAGCGCATGTGCGCTGCCGGCGGATCGATCGCGCCTTCAGGCACATAGGCCACAACCGGTGCGACGAGCGCGTTGCCCAGGCGTTGTGCGATCCGCTCGGCCAGCCAGCGTGCGCGCGCGTTGTGCTTGCCCAGCACCATGTGCGGTCCGTTCTGCTCGGTGCCGCCGATCGGCACGAGGGCGATCGTCGCGCCGGCAGCGATGCGCTCTCGCAACTCGACCCAGGTCAGCGCATCGAGATGAACCGTCGCGGCTGCATCCGCGCCCGCGCGCGCCACCGAGCCAATGGCGGCGAGCGCGAGGGCCACCAGCAGGCAGCGCGTGGTGCTACTCGTCGTCGCCACCGAGGATGCCGCCCAGCAGCCCGCCGCCGGCGATGCCGCCGAGCACCGAGCCTTCCTCGCGAGAGCCACCGCGCTGGGGCGCCGCTGCGAACACGCGCGAGGCCAGGCGCGAAAACGGCAGGGTCTGAAGCCACACCGTGCCCGGCCCGGTGACCTTGGCGAAGAACAGGCCCTCGCCGCCGAACAGCGCCGTCTTGATCTTGCCGACGTACTGGATCTCGAAGTTCACGTTGGGCGTCAACGCCACGACGCAGCCGGTGTCGATGAACAGGGTCCGACCAGGCTCGAGTTCACGCTTGACCACGGTGCCGCCGGCATGCACGAACGCCATGCCGTCGCCATCGAGCCTCTGCATGATGAAGCCCTCGCCGCCGAAGAAGCCGACGCCGAGTTTCTGTTGCAGGTAGATGCCCAGCGACACGCCGCGCGCGGCGCAGAGGAAGGCGTCCTTCTGGCAGATCAGCGTGCCGCCGAGCGCCTTCAGATCCATCGGCACGATCTTTCCGGGGTACGGCGCCGCGAAAGCCACGCGCAGCTTGGTCGACGCGTTGTTGGTGTAGACCGTCGTGAAGAGCGACTCGCCGGTGACGAGCCGCTTGCCCGCACCGAGCAGCTTGCCGAACAGGCCGCCCTGCTGCGCCGAGCCGTCGCCGAACACCGTATCCATGCCAATGCCGGCATCCATGAACATCATGCTGCCGGCCTCGCCCACGGCCGCCTCGCCGGGGTCGAGTTCGACCTCGACGAACTGCATCTCGGAGCCCTTGATCTCGTAGTCGACGTCATCCATCGCCATGGCGAATTGCACCCTTCCCTTCAATTCAATAAGGCGTTGAGCCGGGCCCCTTGTCCGTGCAGGCGTTGCGCAACGCCACGCCAGCCCTTCGATTTCGCGCCGCGCGAGCCCCCCAGGCGTTGCGCCGAGCCCGTAAGGACCGCGTGCCGGTCCGGCCGGACCGCAAGTGTGCCGCAATCACCTCGCGCCGGCCGTGTGCGGCGCGGCGCCGCGAGCGCGCGGTCGGCCGCCGCTCACGCGGATTGCGCCATCCGCAGCATCGTCGCCACCGTGATCGAGCCCAGGGTCGCGCCGGTCGTCTGATCGATCTCGGCCAGCACCTGTCGCAGCGCACGCTCGGCCGGCGTCGTGCCAGCGCCTGCCGGCGCCGGGTCCGACTCGAGATCCTCGAACACACGGACCACGTCCAGCAGGGTCAGGCGGCGTGCGTTGGCGACGAACCGGTAGCCGCCGCCGACGCCACGCACCGACTCGACGATGCCCGCACGCGCGAGGTCGGACAGCACCTTGGCCAGGTGGTGCGCCGACTCGCCATACTTGACGGCCACCTCGACCGCAGGCACCAGCTCGCCCGGCCGCGCCGCGAACTCGAGCACGCTGTACAGCGCGAGCTGGGTGTTCTTCTGCAGCTTCATCTCAGGGAACCCGCAACGCGACACACGAAACAAGCGCGACCAAGCGGTCGCCGCGAAACCGGATTTGCCAGGCCGCTGGCAGGCCTTGCAGGCCGCATGGCCGCGAGACGCGGCCACGCCTCGGCCCGTCCAAGCCGACGCAGGTCGACTTGGAGCCGCGGGACTCGGCCCCCCTGGGGGGAGACGCGAAGCGGCTTCGGGAGGGATTCATGTCGGGCCGATCTCGAGCTCGAGCGGGATCAGGCGCCCCGCGCGCAAGCCTTGGCTGCGGAAGAACGACAGGATCAGCTGGTTGTCGCTGGCCAGCATGGTGCGCAGGATGCGTACACCGACGTGCTCGAAGCGCTCGCGCATCGCCCCAAGCAGTTGCGAGCCCACGCCCTTCTGGCGCGCGCGCGGGTCGACATCGATCGCGAACACCCAGCCGCACGGCGGCGAGCCGAATTCCCAGTCGCGCACCTCGCCGATCACGAAGCCCAGGACCCTTGCGCCAGCCACGGCGACAAGGAAGTGACGCAGCCCCTGGCCATTGACGCCATAGCGGCGGTAGACGCGCTGCCAGTAGTCGGCCTTGTGCAGGCCGGTCACGGTGGCGTCCAGCGCGATCACCTCGGGCAGGTCGGCGTGGCGCACCGCGCGCACGCGCACCGCTGGCCCGTCGGTCTTCGGGTGCGGGGCAATGCGCCCTGCCATGCTGGTTTTCCCGCGGTGGGTCACGGTCGGAAGACGATCCAGATCAAGTCAAAAGGCGCATTCCAGTACCAGAATGGCTTTTACACCCTTCATTCTAGGGGCTCCCAGGAGACACACATGGGCCTCAATCCCCAATCCGTTCGAAGTTTCGCCCGCCGCTGGCTGCTGCCGCTGGGTCTGCCTTTCGCGCTCGCCGCCCCTGCCTGGGCGCAGGAGCCGATCCGCATCGGCAGCTTCCTGTCCGTGACCGGGCCGGCATCGTTCCTCGGCGACCCCGAGCAGAAGACGCTCGAGATGCAGGTCGACAAGATCAACGCCGAGGGCGGCGTTCTCGGCCGCAAGCTGCAGTTGACCGTCTACGACGACGCCGGCGACGCCGAGAAAGCGCGCACGTTCGCCAAGCGCCTGCTCGAGCAGGACAAGGTCGACGTGATCGTCGGCGGCTCGACGACGGGAACCACGATGGCCGCGGTACCGCTGGCCGAGGCCGCGGGTGTGCCGTTCATCTCGCTCGCGGGCGCCGTGGTGATCGTCGAGCCGGTGAAGAAGTGGGTGTTCAAGACGCCGCACACCGACCGCATGGCCTGCGACAAGATCTTCGTCGACATGAAGGCGCGCGGCTTCACCAAGGCGGCGCTCATCTCGGGCAGCGGCGGCTTCGACAAGTCGATGCGCGGCGAATGCCTGAAGGTCGCGCCCAACCACGGCGTGCAGATCGTCGCCGACGAGACCTATGGTGCGGCCGACACCGACATGACCGCGCAGCTCACCAAGATCAAGGGCAGCGGTGCGCAGGCGGTGCTCAATGCCGGCTTCGGCCAGGGCCCGGCGATCGTGACGCGCAACCACAAGCAGGTCGGCGTCAACCTGCCGCTGTACCAGTCGCATGGCGTGGCGTCCAAGGAGTACATCAAGCTGTCGGGCGACGCGGCCGAGGGTGTGCGCCTGCCCGCCGCGGCGCTGCTGGTGGCGGACCTGCTGCCCGCCGGCGACCCACAGAAGCCTGTCGTCACTGGCTACCGCAACGCCTACGAAGGCAAGTTCAAGAGCGATGTCTCGACTTTCGGTGGCCACGCGCTGGACGGGTTGATGATCGCGGTGGATGCGATCAAGGCCGCCGGCGGCACCGATCGCGCCAAGGTGCGCGACGCGATCGAGGCCACCAAGGGCTACGTCGGCACGGGCGGTGTGGTCAACATGTCGGCCACCGACCACATGGGCCTGGACCTGAGCGCCTTCCGCATGCTCGAGGTCAAGGGCGGCAACTGGTCTCTGGTCAAGTAGGCATGGCAGCGGCGGGCACGCGATGGGCGGCTCCTGGCTGCAATACGTCGCCGGGGGGCTGACCGCCGGCGCCATCTACGCTCTCGTCGCGCTGGGCTTCTCGATCGTCTACCACGCCAGCCACGCGATCAACTTCGCCCAGGGCGAGTTCGTGATGATCGGCGGCATGAGCGCGGTGTCTCTGGTCGGCCTGGGCCTGCCGATGTGGGCGGCGCTCCCGTTGGCGGTGCTCGGTGCCGCGATCGTTGGCCTGCTGGTGCAACGCCTGGCACTCGAGCGTGCGCAGGCCCGCGGCCAGGCCGACGTGGTCACGCTGATCATCATCACCATCGGCGTGGCGCTGTTCCTGCGTGGGCTCGCCCAGTTGGTGTGGGACAAGCGCATCCACGCCCTGCCCGCCTTCTCGGGCAGCGAGCCGATTCCGATCGGCGGTGCGACCGTGCTGCCGCAGAGCCTGTGGGTGCTCGCCGGGGCGACGCTCGCGGTGCTTGCGCTGGGCTGGTTCTTCAACCGCACGCTGTACGGCAAGGCGATGCGCGCGACCGCGATCAACCCGCTCGCGGCGCGCCTGGTCGGCGTCTCCACCCGCGGCGTGATGCGCACCAGTTTCGCGCTGGCCGCCGCGCTCGGTGCGCTGGGCGGCGTGCTGACCGCGCCGATCACCTTCACCTCGACCGACATCGGCGTGATGCTGGGGCTGAAGGGCTTCGCCGCGGCGATGCTCGGCGGCCTGGGCAGCTTCGGCGGCGCGATTGCGGGCGGCCTGCTGCTGGGCCTGATCGAAGGGCTGGGCGCGGGCTTCATCTCGTCGTCGTACAAGGACGCGATCGCCTTCGTGGTGATCCTCGTGGTGCTGTTCCTGCTGCCCGGCGGGCTCGTCGGTGCGCGCCGCAGCGACAGGGTATGACTCCCCCCCGTAGCGCCTTCGGCGGTCCACGCCCTCCCCGAGGTCGGGCGGTTCGCGAGGCGTTCGAGTCTGCGCAGGCAGACTCTCACGCCCACGCTCACCCCCCCAAGGGGGGCGACGCCAGCGGACCGGCAAGGCCGGATTCGCGGCGTCCGCTTGGAAGCGCGCTGGTACGTGCATTTGATGCGGTGGTCGGGCTGGTGCCGCGCGGTCCGCAGCTCGGCGCGCTCGCCCTGGTGCTCGTGCTGCTGCCGTTGACCTTCGCCAACAACTACTTCTACGAGGTCGCGATCCTGGTCGCGCTCAACGCGATCGTCTGTGTCGGCCTGAACCTGCTGATCGGGTACGCGGGGCAGATCAGCCTCGGCCACGCCGGCTTCTACGCGCTCGGCGGCTACGGCAGCGCGATCGCCGCTGCGCGCTGGGGCTGGCCGGTCTGGGCCTCGATGCCCGCGGCGGTGCTCGCGGTGGGCGTCCTGGCCTGGCTGGTGGGCCGACCCACGCTGCGGCTGAAGGGCCACACGCTGGCCATGGCCACGCTGGGGCTGGGCGTGATCGTCTCGATCGTGCTCACCAACGAGGACCGCATCACCGGCGGACCCGACGGCATGGCGGTGCCGCCGCTGGTGCTTGCCGGCAGCACGTTGCGCGGCGAAGCCGTGTGGTATGGCATCGCCGCGGCCGCGCTGTGGATCGCGGTGTGGCTGGCGGGCAACCTGATCGACTCCCCGGTGGGGCGGGCACTGCGCGCGCTGCACGGCTCCGAGGTCGCCGCCGAGACGCTGGGCGTCGACAGCGCACGCTGGAAGCTCGTCGTGTTCGTGATCTCCGCGCTGTTCGCAGCCTCCGCCGGCGCGCTGACCGCGCACTACGCGGGCTTCATCACACCGGCCAAGGCCTCCTTCCTGCACTCGGTCGAACTGGTGATCATGGTCGTGTTCGGCGGCATGGCCTCGGTGTGGGGCGCCGTGCTCGGCGCGGTGGTGCTGACCGTGCTGCCCCAGGCCCTGACCGTGCTCAAGGACTACGAGATGATGGTCTTCGGCGCGGTGCTGGTGACGACGATGGTGTTCTTCCCGCGCGGCATCGTGCCGACCCTGGCGGGCTTGGCATCGAGACGCTGAACGATGACCGCCACCAGCATCCTCGCGGTTTCCGGACTGGCCAAATGCTTCGGCGGCCTGCAGGCGATCGACGACCTGTCGTTCGAGGTGGCACCGCGCACGGTGCACGCCATCATCGGACCCAACGGCGCGGGCAAGACCACGCTGCTGAACCTGCTGACCGGTATCTACCACCCCGACGCAGGGCGCGTCATGCTGGCTGGGCGCGATGTCACCGGGCTGCCGACGCACCTGTGGGCCACAGCCGGCCTGGGACGCACATTCCAGAACCTGCAGATCTTCTTCAACATGAGCGCGCTCGACAACGTGATGGTCGGGCGCCACCTGCGCGAACGCTGTGACCTGCTAGCCTCGTTGCTGCGCACGCCGGCGCTGGTGCGCTCCGAGCGCGCGTGCCGCGCCTCAGCGCGCGAGCTGATGCACCGCGTCGGCCTCGACGCCTGGCTCGACGCGCGCGCCGACAGCATGCCCTACGGCGCCCTCAAGCGCCTGGAGATCGCGCGCGCACTCGCGCTCGAGCCGCAGGTGCTGCTGCTCGACGAGCCTGCGGCGGGTCTGAACCAGACCGAAGCACGCGAGATCGACGCGCTGATCCGCGAGCTGGCCGCCGGTGGCATGACGGTGCTGCTGGTCGAACACAACATGCGCCTGGTGATGGAGGTCTCGGACCGCGTGCTCGTGCTCGACCGCGGGACGAAGCTGGCCGAGGGCACGCCCGCCGAGGTGGCGCGCGACGAACGGGTGATCGAAGCCTATCTCGGCGTGGCCGACGCCGAGTCCACGGAGGTCGTCGATGCTTGAGGTCCGCGCCCTGGGCAGCCGCTACGGCCGCATCCCGGCGCTGGCCGACATCGCGCTGGACGTGAGAGCCGGCGAACTGGTGGCGATCGTCGGTGCCAACGGCGCGGGCAAGACCACGTTGCTGCGCACGCTGTCGGGCGTGCAACCGATGAGCGGCGGCACGCTGCGCTTCGAAGGCGCCGACATCCGCCGCGAGACGCCGCGCCAACGCGTGCAACGCGGCATCGTTCAGGTGCCCGAGGGGCGCCAGGTGTTCGGTGCACTCAGTGTCGAGGACAACCTGCTGCTCGGTGCGTTCGCGCGCGGAGCGGCGGCGGCGATCGACACGGTCTGGACGCTGTTCCCGGTGCTGCGCGACAAGCGCGAAGAGGATGCCGGCAATCTGTCGGGCGGCCAGCAGCAGATGCTGGCGATCGGCCGCGCGCTGATGGCCGACCCGCGGCTGCTGCTGCTCGACGAGCCGAGCATGGGGCTCGCGCCGCGGCTCGTGACCGAGATCTTCAACCACATCAAGGCGCTGAAGGCGCGAGGCACGACCATCCTGCTGGTGGACCAGAACGCACGCGCGGCGTTGGCGGTGGCCGACCGCGGCTACGTGATGGAGACCGGCCGCATCGTCGCCGAAGGCCGCGCGGCCGAGCTGCTGCGTGATCCGAAAGTTCAGCACGCCTACCTCGGACATTGACATGAAGCCCCCAAGCTCGCTTGCGCTCGCTACCCCCCGAGGGGGCCGTCCGCCGACGGACCGGCAAAGCCGGATCCGTGGCGGGAAGCTGGGCTTGGCGCGGCAGTGGGGCACACCCTGACACAGAAGGCAAAGCAACATGAAACCCACGCTGCAATCCGGACTCACCGCCGAGGCCTCGTTCGAGGTCGACCGCGCGCGAACGATCGACTTCATGGGCGAGGCGGCACGTGTCTACGCGACACCGATGCTGGTGCGCGACATCGAGATGACATGCCGCGAGCTCCTGCTCAAGCACCTCGATGCCGGCGAGGACTCGGTGGGTACGCGGGTGGAGATCGATCACATCGGCGCGACCCTGCTGGGCATGACCGTGACGCTCGCGGTGCGCGTGGCCGAGGTCAACGGCCGTGCCGTCGTGTTCGAGGTCGAGGGCAGCGACACGGTCGAGCCGATCGTGCGTGGCAAGCATTCACGCTTCGTCGTCGACGTCGCCAAGACTGCGCAGCGGCTTGCGGCGAAGGCCGAGAAGGCGAAGGGTGCTGCGCGATGAAGATGGTGTCAGACGCGCCAGCGGGCCGAGCGCCGGACCGCTCCCAAGCCGGCCCGCATCCCCTCGGGGGATCGGCCGACGTACCCGTTGGACGAGGGGTCCACAAGATCCCGACGTACTGCTACCAGTGCGTCGCCGGTCCCGACCTGCTGACCGTCAAGGTCGAGGACGGCGTGGCCACCGAAGTCGAGCCCAATTTTTGCGCCGCGGGCATCCACCCGGCCGGCGGCAAGGTCTGCGTCAAGGCCTACGGCCTGGTGCAGAAGACCAACAACCCGCATCGCGTGCTCGCGCCGATGAAGCGCAGCAATCCGCGCAAGGGCCGCGACGAGGATCCGGGCTTCGTGCCGATCTCGTGGGACGAAGCAATGACACTGATCGCCGACAAGCTCGCCGGCGTGCGCGAAACCGGGTTGATCGATGAATCCGGCTACCCGCGCGTGGCGGCCAGCTTCGGCGGCGCGGGCACGCCGCAGTCGTACATGGGCACCTTCCCCGCCTTCCTCGCGGCCTGGGGGCCGATGGACATGGGCTTCGGCTCGGGCCAGGGCGTCAAGTGCTACCACTCCGAGCACCTGTATGGCGAGTTCTGGCACCGCGCCTTCATCGTCACGCCCGACACGCCGCTGTGCGACTACCTGATCTCGTGCGGCTCGAACATCGAAGCCTCGGGCGGCGTCACCGGCGTCGCGCGACACGCCGCAGCGCGCGTGCGTGGCATGAAGCGGGTGCAGGTCGAGCCGCACCTGTCGGTCACTGGTGCCTGCTCGGCCGAATGGGTGCCGATCAAGCCCAAGACCGACGCCGCCTTCCTGTTCGCGCTGATCCACGTGCTGCTGCACGAGTTGCCGCGCGAACGGCTGGACCTGCCGTTCCTGCGCGAACGCACCGCGTCGCCGTACCTCGTCGGCGCGAACGGCTACTACCTGCGCGACCGCGCGAACCGCCAGCCGCTGGTGTGGGACGAGAAGGCATCCATCGCGCGGCCGCACGACGCACCCGGCAAGGTCGAGGCGCTCGAAGGCCGCTTCGTGGTCGACGCGGTCGAGATCGGCCCGGACGGCGACGTGCTCGCCGAGGGCCTGCTCGAAGGGACGGCGGCGTTCACGCGATTGGTCGAGCATGTGCGCCCCTACAGCCCCGAGTGGGCCGAGGGCGTGTGCGACGTGAGCGCCACGCGCATCCGCCGCATCGCCAACGAATACATCGACCACGCCGGCGTCGGGCGCACGATCGAGATCGACGGCCGCACGCTGCCGCACCGGCCGGTGGCCATCACGCTGGGCAAGACGGTCAACAACGGCTGGGGCGGCTTCGAGTGCTGCTGGGCGCGCACCGTGATGGCCACGCTGGTCGGCGCGCTCGAAGTGCCCGGCGGCACGATCGGCACCACGATCCGCCTGACCCGGCCGATGTCGCACCGCCACGAGAGCGTCAAGCCCGGGCCCGACGGTTTCATGCACTACCCGCTAAACCCGACCGACAAGGGCCGCTGGTCGCCGCAGCCCAACATCCGCAACGCCTACCGCACGATGGTGCCGCTGGCCGCCGACGGGCCGTGGAGCCAGGCGCTCGGGCCGACGCACTTCTCGTGGCTGTTCCTCGACGACACGCCGCACGGCCTGCCGCGCGTGACGCTGCCCGAGGTCTGGTTCGTCTACCGCACCAACCCCGGCATCTCGTTCTGGGACACCGCGGCGCTGGGCGAGAAGATGGCGCGCTTTCCCTTCGTCGTCGCCTTCGCCTACACCCACGATGAGACGAACCACTTCGCCGACATCCTGCTGCCCGACGCCACCGACCTCGAGAGCCTGCAGCTGTGGCGCGTCGGCGGTACCAAGTACCAGGAGTCATTCTGGGACCACCAGGGCTTCGCGCTGCGCCAGCCGACGGTGGCGCCGCATGGCCTCTCGCGCGACTTCACCGACATCGCCACCGAACTGGCGCACCGCACGGGCCTGGCGGAGAAGTACTACTCGGCGATCAACAAGGGCGCGGGCGGCGTGCCGCTCGCGAGCGAGTTCGGCGACTTCTCGCTCGACGTGCGCGCACGCCACGACCGCGAGCAGATCTGGGACGCGGTGTGCCGCGCCGCCAGCGCCGAGGTCAGCGACGGTCGTGACGCGCATGGGCTGGACTGGTGGAAGGAACATGGCTTCGCGACCCGCCCGTTCCCGCGCGGCCAGTGGTACCTGCTGCCGACGATGGAGCAGCACGGACTGCGCTTCGAGCTGCCGTACCAGGAACGCCTGTTGCGCGTGGGCACCGAATTGGGTCGCCGCCTGCACGAGCATGGCATGCACTGGTGGGACACGCAGCTGAAGGAGTACCAGGGGCTGCCGGTGTGGAAGGACTTCCCGGCGCTGTGGGAGGCCGTCATCGGGCAGACCGGCGGCCGCGCGGCCGACTACCCGTTCTGGCTGCTCACCGCGCGCAGCATGCAGTACGCCTGGGGCGCCAATGCGGGCAACCAACTGATGCACGAGGTGGCCGACAACATCACGGGCCACCGCGGCGTGGTCATCAACAGCAGCGCCGCAGAGAAGCTGGGCATCGCCGACGGCGATGCGATCGAGATCGCGACGCCCAAGCGCAAGGTGCGCGGCCGCGCCGTCGTGCGCCAGGGCATCCGGCCCGACACGCTGCTGGCGATCGGCCAGTTCGACCACTGGGCCACGCCGCTGGCCAAGGACTTCGGCGTCGCGAGCATGAACTCTTTGGCCACGATGTCGCTGGACCTGACCGATGCCACCGGTTCAGGCGCCGACATCGTGCGCGTGAAGGTCGCGCGTGCCGCGCGCGGAGCCCTGTCATGACCCGCTGGGCGATGGTCGCGGACCTGCGACGCTGCGTCGGCTGCCAGACCTGCACCGCGGCGTGCAAGCACGCCAACGCCACACCGCCCGGCGTGCAGTGGCGGCGCGTGCTCGACCTCGAGGTCGGCGACTACCCGGACGTGCAGCGCGCCTTCGTGCCGGTCGGTTGCCAGCACTGCGACGAGCCGCCGTGCGCCGAGGTCTGCCCGACCACCGCGACCCGAAAGCGCGACGACGGCATCGTCACGATCGACTACGACGCCTGCATCGGCTGCGCCTACTGCGCGGTGGCCTGTCCGTACCAGGCACGGACGAAGACGATGCGCGCCGGCTTCGCCTACGGTCAGGCCAGCGAACACGAGCTCAAGCGGCAGGACGACACACGCCTGGCGGTGGCCACCAAATGCACCTTCTGCGTCGACCGCATCGACGACGGGTTGGCGCGCGGCCTGCAGCCGGGCATCGATCCCGATGCGACGCCGGCCTGCGTCAATGCCTGCATCTCCGAAGCGCTTGCGTTCGGCGATCTCGACGACCCCCACAGCACAGTGTCCCGGCTGCTCGCCCAGAACCAGCATTTCCGCATGCACGAGGAGCTCGGCACCGGCCCCGGCTTGATCTATCTGTGGGACCGCAAGTTGGAGACCGCAACATGAGCTTCGGCCCGAGCCCCTGGCAGCAGGCGAACTGGGACTGGCGCGCTGCCTGCAACTTCATGGCCGGCGGCGCGGGCAGCGGACTCGTGGTGTGCGCGGCGCTGGCGGGCTCACCCGCGTGGCTGCTGGCGGCCGGTGGCGTGATGATTGCATCCGGCCTGTTCGCGGTCTGGCTCGAACTCGGGCGGCCTTGGCGATCGTGGCGAGTCATCCGCCACGGCGCGCGCTCGTGGATGTCGCGCGAGGCGCTGGTCGCGCCGCTGCTGTTCGTCGCCATCGCCGCGGCGTGGTTCGGCGTGCCGGGTGCTGCCTGGGCCGCCGCACTGCTCGCATTGGTGTTCGTCGCCTGCCAGGCGCGACTGTTGCAGGCCGCCAAGGGCATCCCAGCCTGGCGCGAGCCGATGCTGGTGCCGCTGCTGGTCGCCACCGCGCTCGCCGAGGGGGCGGGTGCGTGGCTGCTGCTCGGCGCGGCCCGTGCCGCGCCAGGCGGCCTGTGGGTCTACTTCGCGCTCGTGCTGGTCGCGCGCGTGGCGCTGTGGCACGCGTGGCGCCGACGCGTGCGCACTGCCACTGGCGCCCTGGCCGCGATCGATGCGGCGGGCATGGTGTTCAAGCTCGCCACGCTGCTGCCGCTGGCAGCCGCGCTGGTGGCGCTCGCTTGGCCGCTCGCCGACGGCCCGACGAGCGTGCTGCAGGCGCTGGCGGGAGCGCTGGCGGCTGCGGGGGGACTGTGGTTCAAGTACACGCTGGTCACGCGTGCCGGTTTCAACCAGGGCTTCGCGCTGCCGCACCTGCCGGTGCGCGGCGTGCCCCGTCGCCAGGAGGCATGAACATGGGCGTACTGACCGAAACCCGTACCCTCTCCGCGTCGCGAGGCGCAGGCCTGCACGCCACGCAGGAGACCTTGTCGCGCGACGCGTTGGCCGCGCTGCAGCTCGAGCGCCTGCGAGTCACGCTGCACAACGCCTGGACCCATGTGCCGTGGCAGCGCGCGCGGCTCGAAGCCGCCGGCCTGCACCCTGACGCGATGCGCCACCTCGACGACCTGCAAGGTCTGCCGTTCATGGTCAAGAACGATCTGCGCGACCACTATCCGTTCGGCCTGTTCGCGCGGCCCGTCGATGCGCTGGCCCGCATCCACGCCTCGTCGGGCACGACCGGCAAGCCCACCGTGGTGGGCTACACCGCGGCCGACCTCGGTCGCTGGGCCGACCTGATGGCGCGCTCGATGTACGGCATCGGCGTGCGCCCCGGCGACCTGGTGCACAACGCCTACGGCTACGGACTGTTCACCGGCGGGCTCGGTGCGCACGCGGGCGCCGAGCGGCTGGGCTGCCCGGTGGTGCCGATGAGTGGCGGGGGCACCGAGCGTCAGGTCAGCCTGATCGTCGACTTCGGCGCGCGTGTGCTCTGCGCCACGCCGTCGTATGCGCTGGCGATCGCCGAGGTCGCCGAGCATCAGGGCGTGGACCTGCGGCAGAGCCGCCTGGCGTTCGGCCTGTTCGGCGCCGAGCCCTGGAGCGCCGGCATGCGCGATGAGGTTCAGGCGCGCCTGGGATTGAAAGCTTTCGACATCTACGGCCTGTCGGAGATCATGGGGCCGGGCGTGGCCTGCGAATGCGAATGCCGCAACGGCCTGCACGGCTGGGAAGACCACTTCCTGTTCGAACTCGTCGACCCGGAGAGCGGCGCGCCGGTGGGCGAAGGTGAGGCGGGCGAACTCGTGATCACCACACTGACCAAGGAAGCGCTGCCGATGCTGCGCTACCGCACGCGCGACATCACGCGCGTGACGACCCAGCGCTGCGACTGCGGCCGCACGCACCTGCGCATCCTGCGCGTGACCGGGCGCAACGACGACATGCTGATCATCCGCGGCGTCAACGTCTATCCGTCGCAAGTCGAGGCGGTGCTGATGGGGCGGCCCGGCTTGGCGCCGCATTACCAGCTGGTGATCGAGCGCCAGGGTGCGCTGGACCACCTGCGCGTCGAGATCGAGTCTCTGCCCGGCGTGGCGGCCGACCGCTTCGACGCGCTCGCTCAAGATGCGCAGCACCACATCAAGTCGCTCGTCGGCGTGACCGCCGACGTCGTGGTTCTGGCGCCGGGAACGCTGCCGCGATCGCAAGGCAAGGCGGTGCGGGTACGCGACCTACGCAAGGCGGGTCCGCCCCGATGAGCAACCGGCTGCTGAGGCTCACGGTCAACGGCCGCGAACACGTGCTGGCCGCGCGCGACGCCGCGACGCTGCTCGAGGTGCTGCGTGACCAGCTCCTGCTCACCGGCACCAAGCAAGGCTGCGACGGCGGCGAGTGCGGCGCCTGCACTGTGCTGGTCGACGGTGCACCGCGGCTGGCCTGCATCACGCTCGCGGCGAGCGTCGAAGGTCGTGCGATCGAGACGATCGAGTCGCTGGCCACGCAGGGGCGGCTGTCGGCGCTGCAGCGCGCGTTCCACGAACACCTGGGCGCGCAGTGCGGCTTCTGCACGCCGGGCATGGTGATGGCCGCCGAGGCGCTGCTGCGCCGCGCGCCGCATCCGTCCGAAGCGCAGATCCGCGCGGCGCTTGCGGGCAACCTGTGCCGCTGCACCGGCTACGTCAAGATCGTCGAGTCGGTTCAGGCCGCCGCAGCCGGTGAGCCTGCAGCTTCGCATCTTCGCGTGGAGGCTGTGCGATGAAGGCCGAGCGCTTGCCGCAGCGCGAAGCCGCGCCACCGGTCACCCGACGGGCCGCCGCCGAGGCGAACCCGCCCCCTCTGGGGGCAGCGAGCCCGGGGGCAGCCGTTCATTCGATCGGGCAGAGACAGCCCCTGGTCGACGGCGTCGAGAAGGTCAGCGGCGCCGCGCACTACACCGCCGACCTGCCCGTCCCGAACCCACTGGTCGGCCGCATCGGCCGCAGCGCAGTCGCGCACGGTGTGATCCAGCGCATCGACGCCACGCGCGCGCTCGCGCTACCGGGGGTGCGCACGGTCATCACCGGGCGGGACTTCGCGGCGCCCTACGGCGTGATCCCGATCGCGCAGAACGAATGGCCGCTGGCGCGCGACATCGTGCGTTACCGCGGCGAACCGCTGTTTGCCGTGGCCGCAGTCGATGCGGCCAGCGCCGCCGCCGCGCTGGCCGCCGTCGAGGTCGAGATCGAACCGCTGCCCGCATACTTCGACGCCGCGAGCGCGCGCGCACCCTCGGCGGTGCTGCTGCACCTGGACAAGCCGGGCAATCTCGAGCGCACGGTCGAGCACGACTTCGGCGACACCGACGCCGGCTTCGCTTCGGCCGACCTGGTGATGGAGCGCAGCTTCCACTGCGCCGAACTCGCGCATGGGCAGATCGAGCCGAACGCCACCGTCGCGCACTGGGACGTCGAGCGCGAGCGGCTCACGGTGCACTCGGTCACTCAGGTGCCCTACTACCTGCACCTGACGCTGGCGGAGACGCTGGGCATCGACAGCGCGGCGATCCGCGTCGTCAAGCCCTTCGTCGGCGGCGGCTTCGGCCACCGCGTCGAGCCGCTGAACTTCGAGATGGTCGCGGGTGCCCTGGCGCGCGCGGCCGGCGGCACCGTCAAGCTCGAACTCACGCGCGAGGAGACCTTCCTCACCCATCGCGCGCGACCCGACAGCGACATCCGCCTCAAGATCGGCCTGAAGGCCAGCGGCGAGATCACCGCGGTCGACGCCGAGGTGGTGCAGCGCGGCGGCGCCTACGCGGGCTACGGCCTGGTGACGATCCTCTACGCCGGCGCATTGCTGCACGCGCTGTACCGCATCGGCGCAGTGCGCTTCCGCGGCTATCGCGTCTACACCAACCTGCCGCCGTGCGGCGCGATGCGCGGCCACGGCGCGGTCAACATCCGCTTCGCGTTCGAGGCCCTGCTCGACGAGATGGCGGGCGAGCTGGGCCTCGACCCGTTCGCACTGCGTCGCGCCAACCTGATCGCGCCGCCTTACCGCACGCTCAACGAGCTGCAGGTCAATTCCTACGGCCTTGCGCAGTGCCTCGACGCGGTCGAGCACGCCAGCGGCTGGCGCGAGCGGCACGGCCGGCTCCCCAGGGGTCGCGGCCTCGGCATGGCCTGCTCGCACTATGTGTCGGGCTCGGCCAAGCCGGTGCACTGGAGCGGCGAGCCGCATGCGGTGGTCAACCTGAAGCTCGATTTCGACGGCAGCATCACGATCCTCACCGGCGCGGCCGACATCGGCCAGGGCTCCAACACGCTGCTCACCCAGGTCGTGGCCGAGGTCTTGCTGCTGCCGATGGCGCGCATCCGCGTCGTTGCTGCCGACAGCGCGCTCACACCCAAGGACAACGGCTCGTACTCGTCGCGCGTCTCGTTCATGGTCGGCAACGCTGCGTTGAATGCAGCGCAGGCGCTCAAGCGCACGCTGGTCGAAGCTGCGGCCCGCGAGTTGAAAGTCGATGCCTCGACAGTCGAGTGGTTCGGCGAGCGCTGCGTTGCGGCGGGCGGCGAGCGCGGCATGGACTTCGCGCAGGTCGTGCGCGCCGCGCTCGCCGACGTCGGCACGCTCACCGTCAAGGGCACCTGGTCGACGCCGCCCGAAACCCAGGGCGGCAGGTTCCGAGGCGCAGCGGTGGGGTCCACCGCAGGCTTCTCGTACACCGCACAGGTGGTCGAGGTCGAGGTCGACGAAGAGACCGGCGCGGTGCGCGTGCTGCATTGCTGGGCCGCGCAGGACTGTGGCCGCGCC